>NZ_QAJQ01000019.1:0-267453 GCF_003852395.1 Pedobacter sp. KBW01 | reverse complement strand
CTTTTGGGTTCAGTCTATTGTGAGTGGCTCTATATAATTTATTCTTTAGGGCTTACACATTAAACCTGAAGTGCATGATGTCGCCATCTTCCACTACATAGGTTTTTCCTTCTACACCCAGTTTACCTGCATCTTTACACGCGTTTTCAGAACCTAGAGTTACGAAATCGTTGTATTTAATAACCTCTGCACGGATAAAACCTTTCTCAAAATCCGTGTGGATAACACCAGCAGCCTGAGGTGCAGTAAAGCCTTTGGTAATAGTCCAGGCACGTACTTCCTGTACACCTGCAGTAAAATAAGTGTAAAGGTTTAATAATTTATAAGCTGCACGAATCAGTTTGTTTACACCCGATTCAGTTAAACCTAAATCAGCTAAAAACTCCTGACGCTCCTCATAACTTTCAAGTTCTGCAATTTCCGACTCGATTTTAGCCGAAATCACCAAAACTTCTGCATTTTCATCAGCTACATTGGCTTTAACCAAATCAACGTATTTGTTGCCGGTAATTACCGATGCCTCATCTACATTACAAACATACATTACCGGTTTTTGGGTAAGCAGACCTAAATCTCCAATGAAATCGAAATCCTCCTGAGCTAAAGGCGCGGTGCGGATCGATTTTCCACTTTCCAGGTGCGCTTTTACTACCGTTAAAATTTCGTAAGTACGTTTTGCATCCTTATCGCCACCTGTTTTAGCCATTTTTTCAACCTTTTGAATGCGTTTATCCACAGTGTCCAAATCTTTAAGCTGCAATTCGGTGTCAATAATTTCCCTGTCGCGGATCGGATCAACAGAACCATCTACGTGGATCACGTTACCATCATCAAAGCAACGTAAAACGTGGATAATCGCATTTGTAGCACGGATGTTTCCTAAAAACTGGTTTCCCAAACCTTCACCTTTCGATGCACCTTTTACTAAACCGGCAATATCTACAATCTCGATGGTATTTGGCTGTACCTTGTTGGGCTTAACCAATTCAGCAAGTTTAGTCAATCTGTCGTCAGGTACCGTAATTACGCCAACATTGGGCTCAATAGTACAAAAGGGAAAGTTTGCTGCCTGCGCTTTTGCGTTTGATAAACAGTTAAAAAGAGTCGATTTACCAACATTTGGTAAACCTACTATACCACATTGTAATGCCATTTATATTTTAGTATTTATTTTATAGTCAATAGTCTTTTAGTTGATGGTTTATAGTCAAATGTCTATGCACCATGCTTTCCTCCTAAAAATCGGGCAAAGATAAGCTTTTATAACCTTTAATTAAAGGCAGTAATTTGTGGCAGATGGATATTTTATCTAAGTTTAACAAAAATTACAGATAACACACATGGAAGATTTAGAACAAGAAGTGCCCCAGGAGGTAAAATTAATCGTTACCGAAGAAATGCGGAGCTATCTTTACGATATTACAAAATGGGCCAAATTCTTATCAATTGTCGGTTTTGTATTCGCTGCTTTCATTATTTTGGCTGCCTTAAGCATACCTTCTATAATATCAAGCAACCCGGGTTTAGCAAAACAGTTTGCTCCACTTGGGCAGGGAGGTGCAACCATTGTAACCGTGGTTTATTTGCTATTGGGTTTATTTTATTTCTATCCGAGTATATTATTGTTCAGGCTGGCCAATAAAGGTAAACAAGGCGTGTTGTTTGGAGATCAGGAAAGTTTAGATGCCGCAATACTGAGTTTAAAATCCCTTTTTAAGTTTTGGGGAATTATAACCATTGCCATAATTGTAGGCTATTTCTTATTGGTATTTATTGTAGGCGCAGGCTTGGCTATACGTTAGAAAGAGCGCAGCAATAAAAAAAGCCTTTGCAATTTTCATTATGCAAAGGCTTTTTTGTGAAATTATATTACTTAGAAAGAAAAATCATCGCCTGGTCTGCTGCTATGTTCTCCATTTTCTGAATATTCGTAACGTTTTTCAACCACATCCTGATGGGTTTTGATATAATCAACAGTTTCGTTTAGGCCTTCAGCGAATTTTTCGAAATCTTCTTTGTATAAAAAGATTTTATGTTTTACAAATACACCGTCTTCTAATCTTTTCTTGCTTTCGGTAACTGTTAAATAATAATCACCCGATCTCGTAGCCTTCACGTCGAAGAAATAAGTTCTCTTACCTGCTCTTACTTTCTTTGAAAAAACTTCTTCTCTTTCCTTGTTGTCGAATTCTCCCATGGTTGGTATTGATGTTGGTTTTTGGTTTCGGTAAATATAAAGCAAATATTTAAAGTTCAAAATACAATTTTGATACAATTTAAATTGTACGGCTTTCTTCTTCTAAAAGTTGGTTGTTATAAAGCTCGGTATAACTGCCATTTTTACTAAGTAATTCATTGTGTGTGCCTTGTTCAATGATTTTTCCATCATCGAGGACTAAAATTTTATCCGCATTTTTAATTGTAGAAATTCTGTGGGCAATTAAAATACTGGTCTTTCCAAGCATAATTTTACCCAGGTTTTGTAATATTTCCTCCTCGGTTTTCGTGTCAACCGCCGAAAGACAATCATCAAATATTAAAATTTTAGGAGATTTGATCAGCGCACGGGCTATAGAAACCCGCTGTTTTTGCCCGCCAGAGAGTGTAATGCCACGTTCGCCCAGCATGGTTTCGAACTTTTCTTCAAAATCGATGATGTTGTTATAAACCGATGCATTTTTGGCTGCCGTATGCACTTCTTCATCGGTAACGCTATCTAAACCAAAGGCAATGTTGTTTTTAATTGTATCCGAAAAAAGGAAAACTTCCTGTGGTACAAAGCCAATTTGCCCCCTGTAATCTTTCAGGTTTAGTGCCTTAATATTTTTACCGTCCACATCAATCTGGCCGTTTTCTACGTCGTACATCCGCATAATGAGGTTGGCTAAAGTAGATTTTCCAGAGCCTGTTTTGCCGATTATGGCTACAAATTCACCATTTTTAATTTCAAAACTAACATCTTTCAAGGCCTCGATTCCAGTATCAGGGTAGGTAAAGCTTACCTGGTCAAATTTAATATTGCCGGCTAAAACCCTTTCTTGCGTTTCTTTGGATTGGATATCAGAAGGGATATCTAAAAATTCATTTATCCGCTTTTGCGATGCAGCTGCCCTTTGAATTAATGAAGTTACCCAGCCCAGCATGGTTACCGGGAAAGTTAACTGGTTAATGTAAATGATAAATTCGGCGATATTTCCGGCGGTAATACTGCCATTCATTACCTGTATACCACCTACATAAATGGTTAAAATGGTACTTAAGCCAATTAATAGCAACATAGTAGGGTAGAATAAGGCCGAAACCCTTACCAGGCCCATCGAATCTTTTTTGTATGCGTTGCTCTGTATTTCGAACATATTGCGCGTATAATCCTCACGCACATACGATTTGATAATCCTGATCCCCGAAAAGCGCTCTTGTACAAAACTCGATAAATCTGATAAACGCTCCTGTATCTTTCCACTCTTTTTAAATATAAGAGTGTTTACATAATATATAATGATAACCAGAAAGGGCAAGGGGAGCAGACAGTAAATGGCCAGCTTGGAGTTTACATCAAACATCGACCAGATAATAAGTACCGATAATACAAAAGTATTAATGGTGTACATAATGGCCGGACCAACATACATCCGCACGCGGTTTACATCTTCAGTTGCGCGGTTCATTAAATCGCCGGTGTTGTTGCGACGGTAAAATCCTAAGCTCAACTCCTGGTAATGCTGGTAAATGTCGTTTTTCATGTCAAATTCGATATGCCTCGACATTAAAATAATGGTTTGGCGCATAAAGAATAAAAACAGTCCGCGCATTAAATAAAGGGCAATAACCAGTAAACCAAAGTAAAGCAGGTTACTGCTAAAAATATCGTAAATAATAGCTTGACGGTTAAAGCCCCCAAACAAGTTAAAAATCTGTATGTTTTCGGTAATCAGGTCAACCGCATAACCAATTACCTGGGCAGGTACTACGCCAAAAATATTCGATATTACTACGAAAATACTCCCCGGAATAATCCACCACTTGTATTTTAGAAAGTACTTGTTTAATCGGCTCAGATGTTTCATGTTGTACAAACTTAGATAAAATTGTTATTTCGTGTGGTATATTTATCTGTTAAGCACTAAGGTTTAAATAATAATGACATATTTTTTTAAACCCCGGCGTTTTTAATGCTTTGGAGCTTAGTGTGGCAGAATTAATTTTGTTATAGTTTCGTTAAATACATGTAATAATGGTTTTTTATTCTAATTTTGCAGCAGGTTAGCCGAACGTTCATATGCCAGCAAATTCGCAGACAGATTTTTCCATTTTAGATCAATTAAGTGCTTACGGGCATAAAAAGTTGGTTTTTTGCAATGATCCCGATACAGGTTTAAAAGCAATTATTGCTATACACGATACCACATTAGGCCCGGCTTTGGGCGGTACACGCATGTGGAGTTATGCAACCGAAGGCGAGGCCTTAGAAGATGCCCTTCGTTTATCGCGCGGAATGACCTATAAAGCGGCCATTACAGGTTTAAACCTGGGTGGAGGTAAAGGGGTAATCATTGGCGATTCTAGAAAAGACAAAACCGAAACTTTAATGCGTAGCTATGGCAGGTTTATTAAAAACCTGAATGGCGAATTTATTACTGCCGAGGAAATGGGTACCAACACGCGCGATATGGAATATATCCGTATGGAAACCAATTATGTTACCGGCGTGCCCGAATCAATAGGTGGTGCGGGTAACCCAGCGCCATTTACTGCCCAAGGCGTATACTTAGGTATTAAAGCCAGCGTTAAAGAAGTTTTCGGAACAGATATGCTTGCCGGAAGAACTATCGTTGTACAAGGAATTGGTAATGTAGGCGAACATTTGGTAGCACTTTTGAGGAAGGAAAATGCCGAAGTTTTGATTAGCGATATTAACCAGGAGCAATTAACTTACGTAGCCCGTAAATACAAGGCAAAACCGATTGAAGCCGATAAAATTTTTACCACCGAGGCCGATGTTTATGCTCCATGTGCAATGGGGGCAACGGTGAACAACAAAACCATCGAAAAAATGAAATTTGCAATTATTGCAGGTTCGGCAAACAATCAATTAAAAGATGAGGTTTTAGATAGCGAATTGTTGTTGAAAAAAGGAATTTTATTTGCGCCAGATTATTTAATCAACGCAGGAGGTTTAATTTCGTGTTATTCCGAACTAACTGGTTTTGGTAAAAAACGTACCGTACAACTTACCGAGAATATTTACGATGCCACACGTAGTGTTATTAAACTAAGCAAGGCCGAAAATATCTCAACTAATATTGCTGCAAACCGCATTGCCGAAAAACGGATCGCAGATATTAAAAAAATTAAATCGTCATATTAAATAATAATTATTAAAAACAGGTTTTAAAAACCACACTCGTTCTTACATTCATGTTAAACAGAAGGCACTTAAGAATCAAAGCTTTGCAAAACATTTTTGCATGGCACATGGCAGACAAAAAAGACATTAAAGGTGATTTGAAAACTTTAATGCAAAGCATCGATAGCGTGTACGAAATGTACATTTGGATGCTCTCTTTAATGGTAGAAGTTACCGAATTTACTGCTAACGACGCTGCAGAGCGTCAGAACAAGTTTATTAAAACAGCTGAGGATATTAATCCGAACATGAAATTGCTGCACAATAAATTTAGTGTTTTATTACAGCAAAATCCTGATTATGTTGCTGCTGTAAAAAAATACAAAGTAGACTGGGGTTTCGATCCTGAAATCCGTAAAACAGTTTACAATTCTTTAAAAGCATCAAAAGAATATGCCGAGTATCTGGCTGATCCTAACGAGAGCTTAGAATCATCAAAAGATATTATCAAATACATTTTTCGTAAAATTATTTTAAAAAGCCAGGCAATTATTCAGGTTTTCGAAGAGAAATTTATCAACTGGCAGGTAGATCACGAGGTAATGAAAGGTATGGTTGCCAAAACCCTTAAAAACTTTACTTTCGAAGATCCTTTTAAAAACAAACTGACCGAAATTAGTGCCGATTGGGTAGAAGACAGCAAGTTTGTACAGGATCTTTTTGTCCACACCTTGCAAAACGATGCCAAATATCAGGAAATGATTGCTGATAGGACTAAAAACTGGGAATCGGAACGTATTGCTTTAATGGATACTATTTTGATGAAAATGGCAATCTGCGAGCTCTTGAATTTTCCATCTATCCCGGTAAAAGTTACCATCAACGAATATCTGGAGCTTTCAAAAGATTACAGTACACCGAAAAGTAATTCATTTATTAACGGTATTTTAGACAAAATTTTAGGCGATCTTAAGAAAAACAATACCATTAAAAAGATTGGCCGCGGATTAATTGAAGACTAAAAAATGAAGAAAATATTTATCCTGGCCATTGCTGCGATTTCATTTACAGCTTGCCGCAATGCAAACAATCAAACTTCAGAAACAGCTTCGGCGGTTTCGGTTGGAAACGATACTTCAAAAACAGCTAAAGTTGCACCTGCCGATGCACCCGTTATTGTGTTCGAACGCGATATTTACGATTTCGGTAAAATAGAGCAGGGCGAAAAAGTTAAGCACGATTTTAAACTGAAAAACACAGGTAAAAGTCCGCTTATCGTTTCAAATGCAACAGCAACTTGTGGCTGTACCATCCCTCAGGTGCCTGGCGAACCTATTTTGCCTGGTAAAGAAGGTATTATTAGCGTAGTATTTAACAGTGAAGGTAAAATGGGTATGCAGGATAAAGTAGTAACCGTTACATCGAATGCCAACCCAACCACTACTACTGTACATTTGGTAGGCGAGGTATTGGCTAAAAAATAAATTGGCTAATGGTAAGGTAATTTGCCTTTTGGCACATTTCAAAAACCATCAACTACTCACAAAAACAAATAAAATAAGAAATGACATCAACAGTAATTTTACAGGCAGCAGGCGGTAGCAATATGCTAAGTACAATTGTACCAATGGTATTAATCATGGTAGTTTTCTACTTCTTCATGATCCGTCCGCAAGTTAAAAAGGCAAAAGATCATAAAAAATTAGTAGCAGAATTAGGTAAAGGCGATAAAATAATTACCACTGCAGGTATTCATGGCAAAATTGTAGATTTAAACGAAACTACTTTCTTAATTGAAGTAGAAAGCGGAGCTAAAATCCGTTTCGATAAATCGGCAGTTTCTTTAGATGCGACAAAAGCAGTTGCTCCAGCTAAAGCGTAGGCAGAAATAATTAAAATGAAGAGCAGTCCCGAAAACTTTCGGGACTGTTTTTGTTTTACTACATTTGGTTGCGTACATTTTTAGATCAACAGTTTCAGGCTTACATCTAACAATTATTCATTATGCCATTTATTAGATTAACTAAAATTGAAAAAAGACGTGTATTTAGCTTATTAGCCTGTTTATTGCTGGCTATAGCTGCATGGTTTTTTATGGCATTGAACAACAAATATATTTATACAGCTAAAACTGTTCTGGTATTTAAAAATACACCAACCAAAAGAGCTTTTTATCCTTTACAATCAGATACGATAGATTTACAGGTAGAAGGTACTGGATGGCAATTGCTTTTTGCCCGGTTAAGGATTAGTCCACCCTCGGTTTCTGTTAATTTGAGCCAGCTTAATACCAAGGATTTTATTGTGTTTTCCGATCAGCTGTTTAACATCAACAGGCAATTGGAAAGTACCCAAAAGGTGATTTCGGTTAAGCCCGATACCTTGTATTTCGATTTTACTAAACGGATAGTGAAAAAGGTTCCGGTAAAACTGATAGATAAGCTCGATTTTGTAAAGCAATATGGTATTTCGAGCGAAATTATCCTGAACCCTAAGTTTGTAAAAGTAGCCGGACCGGTAGAAGAACTGGCTAAAATAAAAAGCTGGCCAACTGACACACTAAAACTGAATAAAATACAGGGTAGTAGCACCGTTAGGGTAGCTTTACAGCACAGTATTCATAAAAATGTAAGTATTTATCCTTCCTCTGTTGAGGTGAAACTTCCTGTTGACGAGTTTACCGAAAAAACGATAGAGGTTCCTTTAAAATTGCTGAATAACAGGAATTACAACAGTATTAAACTTTATCCTAAGAAGATTAAAGTTACCTTTTTGGTTGCTTTAAGTAATTACGATCAGGTAGATGATAGTTTTATTACTGCAACAGTTGATGCTGATGAATGGCAAAATTTAAAGCACCGTCAATTGACAGTTAAAATAACCCAATTTCCTGATTATTGTAAACTGGTGAGTGTAATGCCCTCCAAAATAGATTTCATTGTAGAAAAATAATGTATAAAGTAGGTATAACAGGTGGTATTGGCAGCGGTAAAACTACTGCATGCAAGGTTTTTGAGGTACTGGGGATTCCTGTATTTTATGCCGATACCGTGGCCAAAGAGATTATGTGCAAAGATGCGGTGCTGGTAGCGGGTGTTAAAGCAGCTTTTGGCAACGAAAGTTATTTTGAAGATGGAAAACTAAACAATAAACACATTGCCAGTATTGTTTTTAATAATGAAACAGCACTTGCACAACTCAATGCGCTGGTACATCCGGCAGTTTTCCGTGCCTTTGATGCATGGGAAGCTACCATGCCATCAGATACTCCCTACACCTTAAAAGAAGCAGCTTTGTTATTCGAAAGTGGTTCATATAAAATGTGCGATACCACCATTCTGGTTACTGCTCCTTATGATCTTAAACTGAAAAGGGTAATGCAGCGCGATGGCGTTTCCGCAGAGCAGGTTAAGGCCCGCATGGATAAGCAGCTTAGTGATGAAGAAAAATCGAAACTGGCCAACTATTTTATCGTTAATGATGAGCAAAAATCCATCATCGAACAGGTTTTAGCTTTACACGAGCAATTTTTGAAGGCTGCAGAAGTCCTCAAAGTTTCTAAAGCATAATCTACTCTAATCATATAATCCTTAAATCCTCTTATCTCAATCATGATTTTAGCAGATTTTATTACCATTACCCCAACGGGTTTATATTGTGTTTACGGCGATTTTTACCTCGATCCGCAACAACCTGTAAAAGAAGCGGTAGTTTCTCATGCGCATGGTGATCATGCAATAGGTGGTAGTCAAAATGTGTATTGTACGGCAGCTACTGAAGCCTTTATGAAACACCGTTACCGTAAATTCGCCGCGGTTGATTTTTATATTAAAGCTTATCACCAGTCGTTTAAAATAAAAGAAGTAATCATTACTTTTTATTCAGCCGGGCACATTTTAGGTTCTGCACAGGTTTTAATGGAATATAAAGGTGTTAAATACCTCTATACAGGCGATTATAAAATAGAACCCGATGACACTTGTGAGCCTTTCGAGTTTGTTAAGGCCGATGTGCTGATTACAGAGAGTACGTTTGCCAATCCGGATACGAAACACCCTTCTGCAGTAGAAGAAATTAAAAAGCTAAATTTAACCAATGCCAATATCATGCTGGGTGCTTACGCCCTGGGCAAGAGCCAACGTATTATTCAGTTGTTGAGCGAACACTGCCCAACTAAAAATGTGATGGTGCACCACAGTATAATGCCCTTTGTTAAAATTTATGAAGATTACGGCATGAAACTAGGCAGTTACAAGATGTACGATCGCAAAGTGATGAAAAATAACCACGAGCACCAGGTGTATATTGTACCGCCAATGGTTTTTCACAGCTACCATAAAGCCATTAATGTGGTGAGGGCCTTTGCTTCGGGTTGGAAAAACCTGCAACAGCAAAATGGCATAGCGCTTTACATTTCTGATCACGCTGATTGGGAAGCCATTTTAGAAACCATTCAAAAAGTAGAACCCCAACAAGTATGGACTTTGCATGGCGATGGTAAGCAACTGAGAGATTATTTTGCAGGTAAACTGGAAGTTAAGATACTCAATTAGGTAATGATGGAATGATGGAGTTTTGAATGATAGCATGCTAAGATAATTCCCAAATTCATTCATTCAATAACTCGATTATTAAGGGTGGAATGATAGGATTTTGAATGATAGTGCGATTCTCAAATTCATTCAATAATTCTATATTCACTCATTCAAAATTACCAAAATGAAAGAAGGTGAAGATTTTTATTTTAACGAAGATGGTCTGATGGTTTTTACAGAAGCTTATCATTTAAAGCGCGGTTATTGCTGTAAAAATAAGTGCAAGCACTGCCCATGGGGTTTTGGAAAGAAAAAAGAAAAAAAATAGTTCAGCTTAACAGTTCGCAGTAAGCAGTTTGCAATTAGCAGTTGATCTTATGGAACTTTTTATCTCAAACTTAACATAGTTATAAATGTCGCTCAGCGCCACATCAAATCCCATCGAAACAAAGGTTAAGGTCTCAGAAATGTCTTTATGCTTGTTTAGCGTCTATTTTTTTTTTCATTAATGTAATATGCCTCTACCGAAATTGATTCAGAATCGATCATGATACATTCCTTTAATGATGGAATATCTTTATACAGGTTAAATCTTTTGCCCTCGTCGTAATTTTTGGTTGAAGGTGATAGGATTTCGATGATCACTGTCGGTAAAATAAAGGTTTCTTCATCAACATCGCTGTGCATTAAACCATTACAATAAATGGATATGTCGGGATAGGTGAATAAGGTATTCTCTGGAATATTCATTCGCATATCACTTCCATAAGGTCTGCAGGGCTTGCTTTTTAGTTTGTTACCTAATTCTAAGAAAATATTACTAAAGATTTCATTGTGATTGCCTCCAGCTCCCGACATGGCCAATATCTCTCCCATATAATACTCATGTTTTGCAGTCGATGGTTTTCCATCTCCAGGTATTTTTCAACGGTGTAACGTCTTTTGTTATAAGCTACAGCAGGTTCATTTGCAATGTTTTCTATATACGAATTTAATTCATTTTGAGCAGATGCAATAAATTTAAACGATTATAAACGTTTAAAACCGGCTGCAGGGGCGATTGCTTGAAAATGGCGAATTGTTAACTATTTAAATTGGTTAATTGCAAACCGTAAACCGCCAACTGATCTAATGCCCAGCGAAGAAGCCGATCAAGGCAACACCGATACCCAGTAAAACAGCAAGCATTTTGCGGGTATTAATTTTATGGTCAGCACTCGATTCGAATAGGATAGTGGTAGAAATATGCAGAAAAATACCAATTACAATGCCCATAATTTTGTTAAAATAAGCATCTACGCCACCAATACTTCCATTGCTCAAGCCTACGCTCACATAAAACCCCAATGGTGCCATTACAGCAAATATGATCAGGTAAAGCATAATGCTGCTCTTTTTAAAATGGTTTTGCATTAAAATGCTTGCCAAGGCAAATGCAGCTGGGATATGGTGTAAAGAAATACCGAAAATCAACTCGTTATGCTGCTCTTTTGCAAGAGGCATTCCTTCTAAAAACGCATGCAAACAAAGGCTGATCATGATACCGAAGGGAAAAACGTGCCCATCGTGGTGTTTATGGATATGGCCATGTTCTACACCTTCCGAAAATTGCTCGAGAAAAACCTGTAAAAGGAAACCTACTAGTATAAAAATACCAATCTGTGCTTTATCCGGGCCGCTGTAGGCATCGGGAATGAGGTGTAAAACCGTAATAGCAAATAAATACGCCCCGCTAAAAGATAAAATAAGCTTTAGCAGCTTCGATTTATCACTTTTAACTAAAAAAATGGCTGTTCCACCTAAAAAGGCGCAAAAAAAGAGTACACAGAGTTTCCAGATTTCCATAGGTTAAAAATCAGGTTGTAATTTTTTAAATATTCTCGAACAAATAATGCCAATAATGATACCCAAAAAAGCACCTGTTGTTACATCTACCGGGTAATGTACACCCACATATACCTGCGCAAAACTGATAATAAAGGCCCAGAATAACCCTATTGGTAAAATGGGTTTCCAGCGGCTATAAAAAAGGCAAATCAAAAATACCGCAATGGCAAAATGATTGGTTGCATGTGCAGAAGGAAAACTTAGTCCGCTGCCGCAGGGTACTCGGTGTATAATATCATTGGCCAGGCTCATATCATTGCAGGGGCGTACTCTTGAAACGAAAGGTTTTATAAGCCTTGAAGCAATTAAATCGCCCATTGCGAAGGTGAAAAGTACCATCCCAATAATGTAATATCCCTGTTTTTTGTATTGCTTTATGCAAAAAACAACAATAAAAAGGTACAATGGCGACCAAAAAAAGCGATTGCGCATTAAGGGCATTAACCAGTCAAAAAAGCTGTTCGAAAGTCCGCGGTGGATTTTCAAAAATAAGGCTACATCAAATTGTTGTATGCTTTCTATCATGCTTTTTTGCAAATTAAAATTAAGCGGTCTGAATCTGATTCGTTGAAATCATCAAGCGCGTAACTACCAAAGGTTTTTTCGATTACCATTCCGGCTTTGATCAGCATGCGCTGAAAATCTTCGAAACTAAAAGCTTGTACACGCTCTTCGAAATTGTAAACCTTTTTGTTGTCTTCGAAATTTATTTTTTTGATAATTTTTCCGTCAACCACATTTTTAGTGATATTAAAAGTAATACCATCCAGGGATTTGGTTTCGCAGGAGTTTAAATTGCGGATGATTTTTTCAGTGTTAAAGTAATCTAAAACCAGAATGCCTTTAGCTGTTAGGCATTTTCTAAAGGTTTTTAGCGCATTTACATGGTCTTTCTCTGTATCAAAATAGCCAAAGCTGGTAAACAGGTTTAGCGCGATATCAAAATAATTGATGTAAAACAGCCTCCGCATATCGTGTACCAGGAAGTGGAGTTTATTGTTTTCGAACTGTTTGGCGTATTTAATGCTCTGTTCCGATAAATCTATTCCGGTAACATCAAAACCTTTTTTGTTAAGGTAAATGGAATGACGGCCTTTTCCGCAGGCAATATCAAGCATTTTTGCATCCTCTTGCGGTTGCAGGTACTGCGTAAGTTTATCGATGAAAAATTCGGCTTCGGCATCATTTCTTTGCTGGTAGAGAATATGATAATATGGCGAATTAAACCAATATTGAAACCACTTGCGTTGCATATATAGCCTTTTATGTTTTGGGAAGTTGCAAATATAAGCTTTTGCTGCCGCTCCTAAAGTTTTGGACATGCTTTTATGCAACATTATTGCATGAAAATTATTAAGCCACTGGCTTACAGATTTACAAACACAAATTTTAGAACAGTGCAAGGGAAAAGAGAAACGGAATAAAACATCGAGCTTTTATCCTGAAAACTCAAAACCGAACATACGTTTGATTTCGGTAAGTGCGGTATTTTTGTCCGTTACATCATATTAATTGATATAAAATCAATGTAAATAAACAGGTTTGAGGGCGTTTTAGATAATGGCTATTTTGTTTTTTTTGTTATTTTTGGGACTCAAATAAATTATACACAGTGACTTTAATAAAATCAATTTCAGGAATACGAGGAACCATAGGTGGGAGAGCTGGCGACGGCTTAACGCCATTTGATATTGTGAAATTTACTGCTGCTTTTGGTAGCTGGGTAGTAAACAAAACAGGCAATAAAAGAATAGTTTTGGGCCGCGATGCACGAATCTCGGGCGAGATGGTAAACAATTTGGTTATTGGAACCTTGCAGGGCCTGGGTATCGAAGTAATCGATTTAGGTTTATCAACCACTCCAACCGTAGAAGTTGCAGTACCAGACGAAAATGCTGGTGGTGGTATTATTTTAACAGCCAGCCACAATCCAAAACAATGGAATGCTTTAAAATTACTCAATGCCAAAGGCGAATTT
The DNA here is from genome assembly GCF_003852395.1 of Pedobacter sp. KBW01. NCBI lineage: Bacteria > Pseudomonadati > Bacteroidota > Sphingobacteriia > Sphingobacteriales > Sphingobacteriaceae > Pedobacter > Pedobacter sp. KBW01. The sequence continues at coordinate 253,706 of NZ_QAJQ01000019.1, read as the reverse complement.
ATTTCTGATGCAGACGGTAAAGAGGTTTTAGATCTTGCTGAAAGCGCTGATTTTGATTTTGCTGATGTAGATAAATTAGGAAAAGTAATTAAAAACGATACTTATCTCCAAAAACACATTGATAAGGTTTTAGCCTTACCATTGGTTGATGTAGAAGCAATAAAGAAAGCCGATTTTAAAGTAGTAATTGATTGTGTAAATTCTACCGGAGGTATTTTTATTCCAGCTTTATTAAAAGCCTTGGGTGTAACCAAAGTAGTAGAATTATATTGTACACCAGATGGACATTTTCCGCACAACCCGGAGCCTTTGCCAGAGAATTTAACCGAAATATCGAAAGAAGTTCAAAAGCAAAATGCCGATTTAGGTATTGTTGTTGATCCGGATGTTGACCGTTTATGCTTTGTGAACGAAGACGGCAGCATGTTTGGCGAAGAATATACCCTGGTTGCCGTGGCCGATTACGTATTGAAAAATACACCTGGTAACACAGTTTCAAACCTTTCATCAACCCGTGCTTTACGTGATGTTACTGAAACTGCAGGAGCCGAATACAATGCATCAGCAGTAGGTGAGGTTAATGTGGTAAATAAAATGAAAGCCAGTAATGCTATTATCGGTGGCGAAGGCAATGGTGGTATCATTTACCCTGAATCGCACTACGGTAGAGATGCTTTGGTGGGTATAGCCTTGTTCTTAACGCATTTAGCTAAGTTTGGTAAATCTATTTCAGTACTTAGGGCCAGCTACCCACAATACCATATCTCTAAAAATAAAATTACCCTTACGCCAGAAATGGATATCGATAATTTGTTGAAACAGGTAGAAGAAAAATATAAAAGTCAGCCTTATAGCACAATTGACGGTTTAAAGATAGAATTTGATAAAACTTGGGTACATTTGCGCCGTTCAAACACTGAACCGATCATCAGGATCTACAGTGAAGCAGAAAATGAAACCATTGCTGAGAATCTAGCAAACAAAATCATTTCTGACATTAAAGAAATATTACACCTTTAATCCGTTTTGATCAACGCAATTTGATCAAACGTTTAAGGTAAAAAACCGTGGTTTAACAATTTGTTAAACCACGGTTAATAAAAATGGGAATTATTGGCAACAGTAGTCCCAAAGTGAACTAACTAATTAATTATTCGTAAAAATGAAAAGGGTCTATTTAGATAATGCGGCCACAACGCCTTTAGATAAAGAGGTAATCGCAGAGATGACAAACGTGATGGAAAATTACTTTGGTAATCCATCTGCCATTCATGCGTTGGGCCGTGAAGTGAGAACGTTGGTAGAAAAGGCCCGTAAAACTGTTTCAGGCTTATTAAACGCATCACCATCCGAAGTATTTTTTACATCAGGAGGTACCGAAGCCGATAATACTGCTATCCGTTGTGGCATTTTTGCCTATGGTATTAAACATGCCATTACTTCTAAAATAGAGCATCACGCGGTTGAGCATACGTTAAATACTATGCTTAAAAATGGCGAAATTGATAAATTAAGTTTCGTTAATATAGACGAAAAAGGAAATATCGATTACAACCATTTAGAAGAACTGCTTCAAAATAATGAGCGTACATTTGTTTCGTTAATGCATGCCAATAACGAATTAGGTACACTTACTGATATGGTTAAAGTGGGCGATATCTGCGAGAAATATAATGCTATTTACCATGCCGATACCGTGCAGACCATGGGGCACTACCGCCACAATGTACGCGAACTGAAAGCACACTTTATTGTTTGTGCTGCACACAAGCTCCACGGGCCAAAAGGTGTAGGTTTCCTTTACGTAAACAGCAACATTAAAATCCCACCAATGATATATGGAGGTGCACAAGAACGCAACATGCGTGGTGGCACAGAAAATGTATATGGCATTGTAGGGTTGGCTAAAGCGCTCGAAATTGCTTATGCAGAAATGGATGAGCACCAAACCTACATTCAGGGCTTAAAAGATTACCTTAAGACACAACTTATTGCCGAAATTCCAGGGATTGCTTTCAATGGCGAAACCGATGCCGATAAGAGTTTATATACGGTGTTAAACGTATCATTCCCCGAAATGGATATGGCCGATATGTTGTTGTTTAATTTAGATATCAATGGTATCTGCGCCTCTGGTGGCAGCGCCTGTTCATCGGGCTCTAATATTGGCTCGCACGTGTTAAATGGCATCAAAGCCGATCCAAATCGTCCTTCAGTACGTTTTTCTTTCAGTAAATACACGACTAAAGAAGATCTGGATTACGTAATAGAAAAAGTAAAAATGGTTGTGAAGCAAAATGCTTTAGCATAAAAATATCAATAACCAAATAGGAGAGTCTCAATGAAAGTTGGGACTTTTTTTGTTTAAAAATTGGCTGTTTTTTTTGAAAAGCAGGCACAGCACTTTGTTTTAATGTTCGTCCTGCTTTTCATTAAATTCCGATGAAGGATTGGAATGCCGTTTTAATCAGGTTTATAAATGGCAGCCGGTGCTACTATTTGCAGTTGAATAGCATGTATCTGATTTATTTGCTTAAAAAAAAGCTCTTGCAAAAACCGAAAATAAAACTTATATTTAATTAAAATAAGGGCAATTCAAGCCATTTTACCTGTAGTTCCTAAACGAAACCTTATCATATTCCCCATGGTATAAGGTTAAGCAAATTTTAAAATAGCTTTTTTGAGGAGGCTCCGTCGCAAACAAAAAAGCATTTGTATTAAAATTCGTTAACCCCGAAAACTAACAAGTTTTCTACAATCTATATCGTCATGGAAAAGAGCCAAACCAACCAAAATCTAAAAAACGCGAAGCCGGAAGAAAATTTAAATGAAGACAGGAAACACATTTACAAGTTTATCCTGGCACCATTTTCATTCGAGTCTTCCAACCATTTTAATAAAATACACAAAAGGAGGTTCCACTCCTTTGGATGTATTCACGAATTAGGAAAACTTCCGGGAGCCATGCTTTAATCCGGGCGTTATTAAATCCCAATGCTTTTTTAGCTTTTCTTCGGAGAGGCAGTGGAAAGGTTTAGCCTTCCTGATAAACATATTCCTGGAACGGCTGATAAAAAACAATCTGATTTTTAGCTTGTTGCTATAGTACATCAATTTAGAGAGCTATGGAAACAAATAAAGAAAAAGGTAAAGTTGTTGAGAACGATTTGCTGGATAAAAAAGCAGAAGCTATGCGGGATGATAGCCTGGATGAAAATAAATCATCGAAAATAACCACTAACCTGTTTAGTAAAAACGATAAAAGGAAAAACAATCCCTTAGGGCCAGGGCACGAGCCCGGACCAACCCCTGGGTCAGGAATATAATGCTGGCCAGCAGAAAAAATACGGCAAATTGATTACATTTAAGCCACGGCAAATGCTGTGGCTTTTTAATTGAGATAAAATGGAAAGAAGAAACTTTATCAAACAATCTGCTTTGGCTATGGCCATGCTTTCTTTATATAAAACAGATGTTTTTGCACAACAGGATTTGTTACGGGCTTATAACTTTAAACCCTTACGTAATAATGTTGGCATATTTACCGAGCAGGGAGGCACCATTGGCTGGCTCAATGCAGGCAATGGTTTTGTGGTGGTAGATGCTCAGTTTCCAACATCTGCTCCCCATGTAATTGAAGAACTGAAAAAGCTGGGTGATAAACCCTTTAAATACCTGATTAATACGCATCACCATGGCGATCATACAGCGGGCAATATTGCCTTTAAAGATTTGGCGCAAAAAATAGTAGCTCACCAAAATTCGCTGGTTAATCAGAAAAGAGCGGCAGAGAAAGCCAATAACCTCGATAAACAACTACTGCCTGATACCACTTTCGGTACTGGCTGGAAAGCCAAGATCGGTGACGAGCGAATCAGTGCATATTATTATGGTTCGGGCCATACCAATGGTGATGCAGTTTACCATTTCGAGAATTCGAACATTGTGCACGTTGGAGATCTGGTTTTTAACCGCAGGTTCCCGTATATCGACAGGGAGAATGGTGCTCACATCGGCAACTGGATCACTGCATTGGATAAAATCATCAGCCAATTCGATAACGATACGCTTTTTATCTGGGGACACAGTCTGGACCCCGAAAAAGTAACCGGAAACAAAGCTGATATAAAAGCTTATCAGAATTACCTACAAAGTTTACTCAGTTTTGTAGGAGCTGAAATTAAAAGTGGCAAAAGTAAAGACGATATTTTAAAAGCCACAACTATTCCAGGTGCACCCGAATGGAAGGGCGATGGCATCCAAAGAAGCTTAACTGCTGCTTATGATGAATTGAAGGGAGTTTAGTCTCCTGGTGGATCGTCATTTCGAGCGAAGTGAAACGAAGTCGAAAAATCTGATTAAAGATGTTTCATTCACTTCGCTATAATTAAAAAAACATTTTTTTGTTTTGGAATTAACCAGTATACGATAATTTTGGCCTTATAACACTTGCAAATCTTTTTTCAATTTATAAACATTCTATATTTAAAATAATTCTAAACAGGGCTTGTTAATCTGACCTAACTAAACCCTTATCTGCTATATTTGTGTTACACAAAATCGAACATCAGATATGGATGATTTTATCGCAGCCCGTTCCCAAATGGCCCTGTCTCTGGGCTTTCACATTATTTTTTCGTGCATTGGTATGGTGATGCCGTTTTTTATGGCAGTATCTCATTACAAATGGTTAAAAACAAATAACGAGGTATATAAAAACCTCACCAAAGCCTGGAGTAAAGGAGTGGCCATTTTCTTTGCCACGGGGGCCGTTTCTGGTACCATGCTTTCGTTTGAGCTTGGTTTGCTCTGGCCTAAATTTATGGACCACGCCGGATCGATATTCGGGATGCCTTTTTCGTTAGAAGGAACAGCGTTTTTTATCGAAGCCATTGCCCTAGGCTTTTTCCTGTACGGCTGGAATAAACTCAACAAATGGTTCCATTGGTTTACCGGCATGGTGGTTGGTGTAAGCGGGCTGGCTTCCGGTATACTGGTTGTGGCTGCAAATGCCTGGATGAACAGTCCGGCAGGATTCGATTTTGTAAACGGCCAGTATCTAAATATCGACCCCATACAGGCTATGTTTAATAAAGCCTGGTTTTCGCAGGCCTTGCATATGTGTTTAGCTGCATTTACGGCCACCGGTTTTGCCGTAGCAGGGGTACATGCTTTAATGATATTGCGCAACAGCAACCGGGAGTTTCATTTAAAAGCCTTTAAAATTGCTGCGGTATTTGCCTGTATTGGTGCCTTGCTGCAACCTTTAAGCGGCGATATTTCAGCTAAAGATGTGGCCAAAAGGCAACCAGCAAAACTTGCTGCTATGGAAGCCCTTTATAAAACCGAAAAACCTGCGCCCTTGTTAATTGGGGGAATTGTAAACGAAAAGGATAAAACGGTTAAAGGGGCGATCAAAATTCCCGGAGCTTTGAGTTTCCTGGCGCATGGAGATTTTGGCGCTGAGGTGAAAGGCCTCGATCAGATTCCGGAGAATGAGCATCCACCGGTAGCGGTAACACATTATGCCTTCCAGATTATGGTGGGGATTGGCACTTTGCTGATGCTGATTTCGCTGGTTTACTTCTTCAATCTAATCAAAAAACGATCTTTATTAGAACAACCCTGGTTGTTAAAACTTTTTGTAATGGCTATACCGCTAGGTTACGTTGCATTAGAGGCCGGTTGGGTCGTAACGGAGGTTGGACGTCAGCCATGGATAATTTATGGTATTATGCGTACTAAAGATGCAGTTACACCAATGCCGGGGATAGCTTACTCTTTTTACATCTTCTCTGTCATTTATTTTTCGCTGAGCATTATTGTAACCTTTCTGCTTTACCGTCAGATTAAAATGGTACCTGTATTGTATAATAAAACTGGACAGAATAATCATTAACCACAGATGAAAAGGATGAAAACAGATGAAAATTCTTTAAAAATCTGTGTTTATCTGTGTAAATCTGAGGCAAAAAATAAATTATGGAACAAGTTGTAATTACCTTTTTATGTATGGCCATTCTGCTCTACTTTTTATTGGGGGGAGCCGATTTTGGTGCCGGAATTATCGAACTGTTTACTTCGACCAAGAACCGGAGTAAGACCCGTAAAACCATGTACCAGGCTATTGGCCCGGTATGGGAGGCCAACCACATGTGGCTGATTATTGCCATCGTAATTCTTTTTGTGGGTTTTCCGCTTATTTATACCACCATGTCGGTTTACCTGCATATTCCATTGGCAATTATGCTAATAGGAATTATTGCCCGCGGAACTGCATTTGTTTTTCGCCATTATGATGCCGTTAAAGACGATATGCAATGGTTATATAACCGCATTTTCAGGTATTCGAGCTTTGTTACCGCTTTGTTTCTGGGCATAATTGCCGGCAGCCTGATTTCGGGGCATATCGATACACAGGCGACAGATTTTTATACAGCTTATATATCCGGTTGGTTAAACTGGTTTTCGGTAGCTGTGGGCTTCTTTACTGTAGCGCTTTGTGGTTTCTTGGCGGCAATCTACCTGATTGGCGAAACGAAGGAAGCGCATGATAAACGCCGCTTTATTAAAAAAGCCGAATTTATGAACATAGCTGCGGTAGTTTTTGGTGCCATGGTATTTATTGCAGCGCAAAGGGATAAAATTCCGTTAATCGATTGGGTTTTTAAAAGTAGTGTTGGTTTATCGGCCATTGTTCTGGCCAGTTTATCGCTTGTATTGTTGTGGTATCTGTTAATTAAAGGTAAAACCAAGGTTTTACGCATTTTAGCGGGCTTTCAGGTAACGATGATCCTTCTGGCGATTAGTTATGCCCACTTTCCCAATTTTATCCGTTTAAAAAGCGGAGAGGCGATTTCGCTACTGGAAACCGCCGGACCAGAGAAAACCATTTACAGTTTGGGTTTGGCACTTTTGCTGGGAAGTGTGCTGATTTTACCTTTTTTAGGATATTTGTTTTATAAGTTTCAGAAAAAAGAGGAGTAGAAAATAAGTTTGGAATGGAAAGTTATTAGTCGGCAGAGAAGCATCATATTTTTAAAAAAAAGTGCTATAATAAGGGCGTAAAATATCCAAATATACAATATCCTATAAAACCCAGGAAAACTGCTAATGTAATCACCGATATTACCATTTTAGTACTTCCTTCTATAAGATCGATGTTTTCTGAATTAGCTTTTAATCTGGTTGATAATTTTAGGCCTATTGTACTGTCGTATAATCCTAAGAATGCGTTTGTAGCTAAAATAATTATTAATTCGAAATGACTAGATAGTAGGTAGCCAATACCAATATAAACTGAAAAAGATAATACGCTTAAGTAAGTATATTTAAAATTAAATTTCCTGGAGGCTACTGCGCCAAGGGTATCAATTAATGTAATGCAAAATAATCCGGTTAAAAAGTAAGCTGTCAGTAAATATAGATACGTATTCATTAGTTCTTTATGATGGTATTACAGTCGTAATTTATAAAAAAAGAGCACCTGTTTCCAAATGCTCTTTTATAAAATGATTCAAAATACTGATCTACAAGCCACCTTTACGGTTCGATTTTGTTTGAACAGGCCAGCTTGCCGGTTTACCCGTACGTTCGTTTACCGGTAAATCTGCAGCTTTTTCAGTAGCAGTTTTTTCAGGGTCTTCTGATGCCATATAAACCATGATGGCAGCTAAAATTACATTGCTTTTAATCTCGTCGAAAACCAGTTTATCGTAACTGTCGCGGTTAGTATGCCAGGTATAGGTGCCGTAATCCCAGCTGGTTGAGCTTAACGAATAACCCAAAGCACCTGCAGCTACAAACGAAGCAAAATCAGATCCTCCTGCACCCGGTGTGCCCGGGAAGCTGGTTTTGATCTGGTTTTTAATCGTATCTGGTACTGCTGCCAACCAACGCGTGATGTAATCTTTTGATTTGGCAAAGCCTTGTCCGCCGATATTAACCACGCGGCCGGTACCGTTGTCTTGGTTAAACAATGCCTGTAGGTTACTTACAATTTCGGGGTGATCTTCTACAAAAGCCCTTGAGCCGTTTAAACCCTGCTCTTCGCTGCCCCAATGGCCAACCAGGATGGTACGCTTAGGATTAGGATAAATTTTCTTTAAAATACGCATGGCTTCCATCATCAAAATGGTTCCCGAACCGTTATCTGTAGCGCCACTTGCACCATCCCATGAATCGAAGTGTGCCGAGAGCATCACGTATTCATTCGGTTTTTGCTTCCCTTTTATCTCGGCAATGGTGTTGAAAGTAGGTACTGCACCTAGTTTCTTTGATTCTGATTCGATTTTAAGCACAGGTTTGTTGCCATTTAAAGCCAAGCGGTAAACCAGGCCATAATCCTCTACCGATAAATCCAGGGTTGGTACTTTTGTTGTATTGGCACCAAAAATTTTATCAACGCCAAAGCCCTGCGACCAGTTGTTGATCACTATTGCTGCTGCACCTGCATTTTCTAAAGCTACAGGTAAAGTTTTAGCGTTATAACCTGTTTTGGCAATACCAGCAGCAAATGCTTTTGCGGCATCGGCCTTTTGTTTTTTAAATTTTTCGAATAAATCTTTTGTGGCAAATTCTTCCCAGTTTTTTTCTGGTCGGCCAGAAAGCTGGTTCATAGAAATCAGTACAATTTTACCTCTTACATTGGGTAACCATTTTTGAAAAGCTACCGAATCGGTTATTTCGGGCAGGATAATTGCTTCGGCATTAATGGCTTTTCCGTTAGTTGACGGACTCCAGGCCAATTGTGTTCCTTCGAGGGTTCTCACCCGCGGACTTACTAAGTCAATATGCGTAACGCCTCTTTCCCAGCCAGCCCATTCGCCCCACTTTTCATTTTTGGCCGAAATGCCCCAATCGCTATATTTTTTTACTGCCCAATCGTTGGCTTGCTTCATTTGTGGCGAACCCACTAAGCGTGGACCCACAACATCCAGCAATTCGTGTGCAAGCTTTTCTAATTGCGAGTTTTCATTTACTTCTTTAACAATATTGTCGATTACTTTTTTGTCTTGTGCGAAAACAATGACCGAAGCGCATAGCAATAGCGCAGAAAACAGTAGCTTTTTATTCATAATTAAGTTAGGTTTAGTTATTTGATAAACTAATTTATGAAATAAGGGCTAGGATAGAGGGATGTTAATGGAAATGTTGCAGTGGAGTTGAGTGGTGTCGGCTGTTACCAGCTGAACGCTAAATTGATGTTCGCAAGTTTGTAAAAGAAAGGTCAGATGGTAAGATCTGACCTTAGGGTTAACTAAAAGCTTTTCTTCTGTACTTTATCGTGAAAAGGTAAGTATTCTGATAGTGCTGCTGAACCATACCAGTTATACAATTCTGGTTCTAACAGCTTGGCCTTAATCGCCGGATCGTTTTCCAATAGTTGTTTGGCCTCGTCCATTGATTTGGTATTTAGAATAAAGATACCGCGGTAATTCTTATCGTTTTTGCCCATTGGTCCGGCAATTACCAGTTTGTTTTGCTCAACCATTTTGCCCATGTTAGCCATGTGGCCGGCAAAAAGGCTATCGGTTTTAGCTTTGGTTTCTGTGGTATTGGTGCCCGATTTCAGGATCACCATGATGTACATCTTCATGCCGTAATCATCGGCGCCGAGTTTTTTTGCAAGCGCTTCATCGTATGGCGCCTTAGCCTTTTTATCTTGAGCGGATACAACCAGGGTAGCAATGCTAAGGCAGATGGCGAGTAATATTTTTTTCATGTTGTTGTGGTTTGGTTAGTTTAAAAATAAGAAAAATTGTGGTGTTTTTATTTTTCTCCATTGGAGAGCGGGCGCAAAAAGACCTTATTTTTCATTGGGAGGGGACTTATAACAAAAAGCAGGACTGAAATAACCGAAGTTCTTCAAGCCCTGCTTTTCTAAATATCAATTAATCAGTTAAACAATTAACTGATTAAGCAAATCTAATTATTCATCATTTTAATAAAAGCGCCCAATTTAGCTTTCATGGCTCTTCTATCTACAATGAAATCGAGGAAACCGTGCTCCAGCACAAATTCTGAAGTTTGGAAACCTTTAGGTAAATCTTTTTTAATGGTTTCTTTAATTACCCTTGGGCCGGCAAAACCGATCAGTGAGCCAGGTTCGGCAATATTGATATCGCCAAGCATAGCATAAGAAGCGGTAACACCACCTGTGGTTGGATCGGTTAATAAAGAAATATAAGGAACTTTAGCCTGACCTAGTAAAGCCAGTTTAGCCGATGTTTTAGCCATTTGCATCAATGAAAATGCAGCTTCCATCATTCGTGCGCCACCAGATTTAGAAATCATCAGGAAAGGCACCTTGTGTTTAATGCTGTAATCGATAGAACGGGCAATTTTTTCACCTACTACCGAGCCCATTGAGCCGCCAATAAAGGCAAAATCCATACAGGCAATAACGATATCCTGACCTTCAATTTTACCCACTCCGGCGCGAATCGCATCTTTTAAGCCGGTTTTAGCCTGGCTTTCTTTAATTCTATCGGTGTAAGGTTTATTGTCGTTAAATTTTAAAGGGTCGCCTGATGTTAAGTTAGGGAACAGCTCTTTAAATTCGTTATCATCAAATAAAACCTCGAAATATTCTTTTGAGCCTACTCTCAGGTGGTAATCGCAGTAATGGCAAACGTATTTGTTTTCCTGAAGTTCTGCCTGATGTAGCGGTTTTTTACAATTTGGACATTTATTCCACAAACCATCCGGTGCTTCTTTTTTCTCTTCGGTTGTGGTAATGATACCTTTTTTTTCTCTCTTAAACCAAGCCATATAATTTTTTGAAGAATTGGATTGCAAAGAAACGAAAAATATCATCAACTTTACCAATTACCCATAACCAAATTCCAATAAGCCTATCAATTTCGTCAAAATTACCTGCAGCCTCCTGTTTGTACACAAATCAGGAATAAACAAAGCAAGCCTTTAGAAATCTTAATTATCAGGGAAGGTATTTTAACAGACTGATCAGGTTTTCTGAATTAAATGCCCTGGAGGGTTTGAAAATAACATATTGAAATATTGCTTATTTCTATAGGTGTGTCTTTTTTACACTAAGGATAATGTGTTTTTTACACTAAATAGCCCTTATTTTGCTGTCAGGCAAATAATTCTGTTGTTATAAAAGCTTGAAATGTTATTTTTTTTTATAACTTCGGACTTAATAAAATTAACAAGAAATGAGTTTAAAAGGCTACAAAGGCGTAATTTACGGAGATGCCGTTCAAGAATTGTTTGAGCAGGCTAAAAAACATCAGTTTGCTTTACCAGCAGTAAACGTTACCGGTACCAATACGGTAAATGCGGTAATGGAAACTGCAAAGGCAGTAAATTCGCCTGTTATGATTCAATTATCTAATGGTGGTGCCCAGTTTTATGCTGGTAAATCGTTAGATAACGAGAAATTACAGGCATGTATTTTAGGTGCTGTATCGGCAGCTAAACATGTACATTTATTGGCAGAACATTATGGTGTTGCCGTGGTTTTACATACCGACCACGCAGCTAAAAAATTATTGCCATGGATTGATGGATTATTGGATCACGGTGAAAAATTCTTCGCAGAAACCGGCAAACCTTTGTTTTCATCTCATATGTTAGATTTATCAGAAGAGTCGATTGAAGAAAACATGGAGATTTCTGCTAAATATTTAGCACGCATGGCTAAAATGAACATGACTATCGAAATCGAGCTTGGTGTAACAGGTGGTGAGGAAGATGGCGTGGATAACAGCGATGTAGACAGCTCTAAATTATATACGCAACCAAGCGAAGTGGCTTATGCTTACGAAGAATTAAGCAAGGTTTCTCCACGCTTTACTGTTGCAGCTGCTTTTGGTAACGTACACGGTGTTTACAAACCAGGTAACGTTAAATTACAACCGGTAATTTTGAAAAACTCTCAGGATTTCATCAAAGAAAAATTCAGCTTAACTGCAGAGAAACCAATTAACTTCGTATTCCACGGTGGTTCTGGTTCTTCTCAGGAAGAAATCAGAGAAGCTATTTCTTACGGTGCAATTAAAATGAATATCGATACTGATATGCAGTGGGCATTTTGGGAAGGTATTTTAGAATATTACAAAAAGAACGAAGCTTATTTGCAAGGCCAGATTGGTAACCCTGATGGCGATGATAAACCAAATAAAAAATATTACGATCCACGTGTATGGTTGCGTAAAGCTGAAGAAGCTTTCGTTAAGCGTTTAACTGCTGCTTTCGAAGACTTAAACTGCATTAACGTTAACGATAAACTGTAAATGGATTTTAAGGTTGGAAAGTTGAAAGGTTTAATGTTATAACCTTCCAACATTTTTAACATTTCAACATCAAACAAAAGCGCCATAGGTATAAAAACTTATGGCGCTTTTGTTTGTTTAATGGTATATTTAAGCAAACAAAAGTGTAATGATAAAATCTAAAGCTGATACTAAAAAAAACAATCTTTTTGAAAGGTTTGCCAATGCTGCGACCAAGTTTACGGGAAGCTCTATAGCCTTTATTGCCGCCACCGCAATTGTTATTCTTTGGGCTGTAACCGGACCAGTATTTGATTATTCTGAAACCTGGCAACTGGTTATTAATACTGGTACGACCATTATTACTTTTTTAATGGTTTTTTTAATCCAAAAAGCACAAAATAAGGATGGAAAAGCAATACAATTGAAATTGAATGAGCTGATTGCTGCGCATGAAAAGGCCAGTAACCGGATGGTAGATATTGAAGATTTAACCGAAAAGGACCTTGATCAGTTACACAAATTTTACGTTACGCTGGCTACATTAGCCAAAAAAGAGGCCGATATTCATTGTTCTCATTCAATTGATGTTGCAAATGAGCTGAATGAGCTAAAATTAGAAAAGAATAAACACTTTAAACACCACAATAATGAGTCTGCAAGTTCAAAAAATTAACCACCCAGAAGATTTAGATAAAGCATTTGTTATTCGCAAAACTGTATTTGTAGATGAGCAGAACTGCCCACCTGAACTGGAGTGGGAGCATGAAGACGAATCAGTACATTTTTTGGCCACACATAACGGGCAGCCTTGCGGCGCCTGCCGCTGGCGTAAAACGGATAGTGGCTATAAACTGGAACGTTTTGCGGTTTTAAAGGAATTTAGAGGTCATGGGGTCGGTCGGGCATTAATTGCCGAGGCTTTATCTGATTTACCCGAAGATGCGCATTACATTTATCTCAACTCGCAATTAGATGCCATGAGTTTATATGCTAAGTTTGGTTTTGTTGCCGAGGGCGAGCAGTTTGAAGAGGCCGGTATACAGCATTTCAGAATGGTGAAGCAGGTTTAGCGATTAACTACGATTTAATTCCTCCGTCATCTCGACCGGAACGCAGCAGAGTGGAGAGATCTACCTCGAGATAGATTTCTCGACTTCGTTGCACTTCGCTCGAAATGACGATAAGCGAGTGAATGTGAGCAGAAAGAAATCAGCCGAATATCCTTCCTGACAAAGCCATCGCCTCGTTCCATTTATCCATGTTCAGGTATAAGCTTTCTCCTTGTGCATTTAAGAAGCTAATCACATCTTCGGTAGCAATGTTGCCTGTAAGGTCATCAGCAGCCATAGGGCAGCCTCCAAAGCCTTTTAAAGCAGAATCGATCCGTTTTACGCCTGAATTGTAAGCAGCGGTTATTTTTTCGAACCGTTGGGCAGGAGTGGAGTGCAGGTGAATACCAATCTCTGTATTCGCAAACCTTGAAATCAGTTTAGGCAGTATACTTTCAATTTTCTCAGGCGTAGACACACCAACCGTATCAGCCAAAGATAAAATCCCGACACCCTTGTTTACCAAGACATCGGCCCATTGCTCTACAATTTCATAATTCCATTCATCGCCGTAAGGGTTACCAAAACCCATTGAGAGGTAAACTACAGCCTCCTTATTCTTTTTAACGCAAAGGGCAAGCATTTCTTCGACCGTGTTTAGTGATTGTGTAATGCTGGAGTTGGTATTGCGTTGCTGAAACGTTTCTGAGATAGAAAAAGGGAAACCGAGGTAGTTGATCTCTTCGTGCCTTATAGCGGCTTCTACGCCCCGTAAATTGGCTACAATGGCCAGTAGCTTGGTCTCGGTATTGCTTAAATCGAGATTAGCCAAAACAGCAGCTGTATCTGCCATTTGCGGAATGGCCTTTGGCGAAACAAAACTTCCAAAATCCAAAGTATCGAAACCTACCTGTAGCAGTAAATTCAGGTATTCGGATTTTAATGCGGTAGGGACAAAATCGTGTAAACCCTGCATCGCATCGCGGGGGCATTCTACTAGCTTGAACTGGTTTGGGCTCATATTTTTGGTTTAAGCGCAAGTTGGGGAAAGTTTTCGTTAAAAAAAAGTTAAAGCATGGCGTTAGTTATCAGTTATCAGTTTGCAGTTAACAATTATCAATTACCGGTTTGCAGTTTTCAATTACCAATATACAATTACCAATTTTCAGTTGAATTTTGGCTATAAATCCAGTTATCTGTTTGCAATTTTCAGTTTGATTATGAAACATTTGGTATAGCCTAATAGCCAATCCCAATGAACCAATGACCAATTATCAGCTCGGTTCTAAAATAATAGCTATTAACTATGGACTATAAACCAATGACCAATGAACTCGTTAAACCTTAACTTCTTTTACACCGGGCACTTCCTCGCGGTAATCTACACTTCTATCTTTTGCAAAGGTTCTGATAATTAAACGGGTACCTCTATCGTAGCTAAAGTAACTCCAGATCCAGTTTACGAACACAATGATCTTATTACGGAAACCCACTAAAGTCATCAGGTGAACGAACATCCAGGTAAACCAGGCAAAAACGCCCTGAAAGCGAATTTTACCGATATCGACCACTGCTTTGTTCCTGCCTACGGTAGCCATAGAACCTTTATCGAAATATTTGAACTTTTCTAAAGGTTTGTTTTCTATAATATTGATCAGGTTTTTGGCCAGATGATGCCCTTGCTGGATCGCAGCTGGAGCAACTCCGGGGTGACCGTTAGGTGTTTCTTCATCAATAATGGCGGCCACATCGCCAATGGCGTAAACATTCGGATAACCCACAATCAGATTTTGGGTGTCGGTTTTTAATCTTCCGCCTCTTACAATTTCGGCTTTATCGAGCCCGTTTATCACCTGACCTTTAACACCGGCGCTCCATATTACGGTTGAACTTAAAATAGGGGCTTTATCTTGTAAAGTAAGTGTATGCCCGTCGTAACCCAGTACCCGTGTTTCGTTCATCACCTGCACGCCCATATCGGTAAGAAAATCTTTGGCCTTTTTTTGCGCCTGGGGCGACATCACACCCAACAATTCTGGCGAATTTTCAATAAGGTAAATATTTACCTTATTTACATTCATCTCTGCATAATCGTTCGGGATAACATGTTTTTTAAGCTCTGCAATGGCTCCAGAGGTTTCTACACCTGTTGGACCACCTCCAACCACGACAAAGTTTAATAAAGCACTCTTTTTATCCGGATCTTTCTCTATCAGCGATTTTTCGAAATTCTGTAAAATCAGGCTTCGAAGGTCAAGCGCTTCCGGAATGGATTTCATTGGCATCGAATTGGCTTCGATTTCTTTATTGCCAAAGAAATTACTGGTAGAACCGGTTGCAATAACCAGATAATCGTAACTAATTCTGCCAATATCGGTTTGCAGACAATTTTCAGAAGCGTTTACTTCGGTAACTTTGGTAACCCTGAAAATTAAATTCTTTTGCCCCTTAAAGATCTTTCTGAGTGGGAAGGCAATCGAATCGGCTTCTAAACCACCGGTTGCCACCTGATATAATAAGGGCTGAAAAGTATGATAGTTATGTTTATCGAGCATGACTACCTGAAAAGGTTTGTTTTTTAAACGTTTAGCTAACTCAATCCCGCCAAATCCTCCGCCAACAATAACTACTCTGGGGTATTCGCTTTTAGGAAGTTGTAAATCCATTTTCTATTGGTTTATCTATTGCTAATGTAACAAAAAGATGGCCAAAAGGTTTAAATAATAGCGTTTTGGCAGGACAAATAAGTAGTTTGGCTGATATATAACGTTTGGATGACTAAGGTAAAATTGGTTGGTTTCTGAACGCTGTTGAATGTTCGTTAAGCCTGATGGGAGCGGGCATAGAGCGCCGCGAAATAAAGCAAACAGCAGGATTATCTGAGCTGAAGCACTACTGGTATTGCTTTTAAAAACGGTTCTGCTAAAGTAAGTAGTAAAGCCGGTTATTAATCACTCCACTTTTAGGATATCGGGCAGTGAATTTCTCTTGTTACAACGCTAAACATCCATTTCCAGATGTATATCCAACGGCTCGAGGTCGAACAGTTCCTGATCAATTTCTTTGGTTAAACAGGCGCCCGACTTCAGGTAAAAATCTACCGAGGCTTTGGTGGGAGTTGCCGAGATATAAAGTTTTTTTGCCTGATAATTCCGGCCCACTTTTTTAATTTCTTCAACCAAATGCTGGCCGATTTTTTTACCTCTCCAGGCATTGCTTACGTAAAGGATATCCATTTTACAATACTCGCATCGAAGACCTCGCTTTCTATTCTCTATAGATGCTACACCAACCAGTGTATGATTGATAAAGGCCCCCACAACCTCGCCGTCACCTTGCTTAAGGTGTTTTTGCTTTTCAATTATGGCAGCAAGCTCGGCTGGCTCAAAAGCAGTAACAGTTTCGTTTACCTGTTCAGTTAAAAGCTGTCCTTTTTTGTAGATATAAACTTCTGATATGTTTTCCGAACGGTCAATCTCCGCTATTTTATTAAGCTCTTCTAAACTTAAAGGACTGTAAGTAATGTTTTGCATAATGCAGGGCAGTTATCCAAAAATATAAAAATGCGAATTATTAAGAACAAAAAAAACGCCCCGATTAAAATCGAGGCGTTTATATATTTTAAGATTTTGAAATCTTATTTTTTCTCTGCAGAGCTACCCAAATCGATTACAATAGGAGTAGAGATACATAGTGATGAGTACGTACCAATGATACGACCGATTAACAGGGCGAAAATAAATCCGCGGATACTATCGCCACCGAAAATAAAGATTACCAATAATACGAAGAATACGGTTAACGAAGTTAAAATGGTACGGCTTAAGGTACTGTTTAACGCGAAGTTGATTAAGTTGTTACGCTCTTCGCCATGTAAATCGTCTTTACCAGCTTCTTTCAGTTTCTCACGGATACGGTCGAATACAACAACAGTCTCTGTCATGGTGTAACCCATTACGGTTAAGATTGCTGCAATGAAATCCTGACCAATTTCTAGTGAGAATGGCATAAGGCCGTCTAAAATGGTGTAGAAAGATAATACCATTAAAACGTCGTGGAATAAGGCGATTACCGCACCTAAACCATATTGCCATTTTTTAAACCTTACAACGATGTAGATAAACATGAACAAGCATGAGATCAATACCGCATAGAAAGCACCGTTTACGATATCGCTGGCGATAATCGGCGTTACTTTTTGCGAGCTTACGATTTCATATTTAGAACCTGCTAAACCTTTGTTTAAAGCATCTTCAACAACTTTATCGGTTTTAACATCTTGATCTGCAATGTGGAAAGTAGTGGTGATTTTTACCTGGCTATCTTCGCCTGCAGTTTTAACCTCTGGAGTTTCGTTATCAAAAACAGGAGTTAATTTCGATTTTATATCTTCAGTACTTACTGCTTTATCGAAGTGTACTAAGTAAGTTCTACCACCTTTAAAGTCTACACCAAGGTTTAAACCACCGTTTTTGAAATACATACCAATACCAGCAACAATGATGATGGTAGAGATAATGTAATAAATTTTACGACGGCCAACAAAGTTGAAGGCTAAGTTTTTGAATGCGTTACGGGTTAAGTTGTTATCGAAGTTAACTTCGATTTTACGGTTTAACAACGAATCGAAAACTACTCTTGAAATGGCTACAGCAGCAAATAACGACGAAAGGATACCAATACATAAAGTAGTTGCAAAACCTTGAACCGGACCACTACCAAAAACATAAAGGATGGCACCTAAAATGAATAAGGTAACGTTCGAGTCGATAATTGATGGCATAGCATGTTTGAAACCTTCTTTAATGGCAGCACCAACATTTTTACCATGTGCAAGCTCTTCACGTACACGTTCAAAAATAAGGATGTTTGCATCAACGGATAAACCGATGGTTAACACGATACCGGCAATACCAGGTAAAGTTAACACAGCGCCCAATGATACCAGGATACCGATAACGAAGAACAAGTTGATTAAAAGGGCAAAGTTAGCAACCCAACCAGCACGGTGATAATATAACGCCATGAAGATTAAGATTACAATAAAGGCAATTACGAAAGAGATTAAACCATCGTGGATAGCTTGTGCACCTAAAGTAGGACCAACAATGTAGCTACCTGCAATACGTGCAGGAGCAGGTAATTTACCCGCTTTTAAGATGTTTGATAAATCTTTGGTATCTGCTTGCGTAAAGCTACCGGTGATTTGCGAAATACCGTTAGGGATTTCGTTTTGAACAGTAGGAGCAGAATAAACCTGGTTATCTAATACGATTGCAATCGCTTTTAAGTTATTTTTATCAGCAGAAGCTTCAGCAGTAATTTTTTTCCATTTTGCAGCACCTTCGCTGGTCATGTACATGGTTACTTCTGGTTTACCTTTTTGGTCAAAGTCAGCACGCGAATCGCTGATCGCCTCACCACCTAAATCTGGTTTACCATCGGCACTTACTACTTTAATGGCATATAGTTCGAAAACTTTAGAACCTTCTCTTGGTCTAACGCTCCACATA
This sequence comes from Pedobacter sp. KBW01, assembly GCF_003852395.1. Lineage (NCBI taxonomy): Bacteria > Pseudomonadati > Bacteroidota > Sphingobacteriia > Sphingobacteriales > Sphingobacteriaceae > Pedobacter > Pedobacter sp. KBW01. The sequence continues at coordinate 234,902 of NZ_QAJQ01000019.1, read as the reverse complement.
AATTTCATCGTAGATGGAATTGCGGCAGCAACCTCAGGCATTTTTAAATAAGCATTAACTTTTGCTGTATCTTTTTGTAACGACATACCCACAACTGCACCTGGCATTAATTGTTGTTGTCCGTTTTGGCCCTGGTAAATAGGCAAATTAAGTACAGCATATAAAGGGTTAGATTTTACCAGCTCAGCTCTAACCGCCGAAGAATCTTTTTTACCTAAACCAGCAAGTTTACTACCTTTTGCAGCAGTATCTTTTGCAGCAGTTTTTTCTAAACCAGCTAATTTGCTTCCGGCAGCAGCAGGAGCAGCAGTGGTATCTTTTGTAACAGGAGCAGCGGTTTTTAATGTTGCAGCTAAAGTTTTGTTAATGTTTTCTAGTAAAGGAGCAACTTCTTGTACCTGGTATACTTGCCAGAACTGTAATTCGGCAGAACCTTGTAAAAGTTTAGCAATACGCTCTTTATCTTGTACACCTGGCATTTCGATTAAGATGCGGTTACTGCCTTCTTGTTTTTGCATGTTCGGACTTACTACTCCGAAACCATCAATACGAGAACGTAATACAGTAAACGAACGGTCAATTGCGCTGGTTGCTTCTTTTTCTAAGAAAGATTCAACGTCGCCATTGCTTGCATTTGGTTTTAACTGCGATGCGTTATCCTGATTTGAAAAATAATCAGCAAGTTTTACACCTGGACTTAATTTTTCAAATTCGTTAACGAAAATTTTGATGTAATCTTTACCACCGGCATTTAACTGGATCTGCGCGTTTTGAACAGCTTTGTTGAAGTTTACATCGGTAGGGTTGCCCGCTAACGATTTAACCAGTTCAGCTAACGATATCTCCATCGTTACGTTCATTCCGCCTTTTAAGTCAAGACCCAAATTAATTTCTTTCGATTTTACCTCCTGATAAGTGAATCCGGTTACGGGATAAACTTTTTCGGTACTCATCGAATCTAAGTAAGCCTTTTCTTTAGCTAAGTCACCTTTCGCATAGTTTTTTGCGTCTTTTTCTACCTTGGATGCAACCAAAGTAAAAGAGAGGGCATACGCACAAACGATAGCCAATACTATCGCTATAAACTTAATAAAACCTTTTCCTTGCATTGTTTGTTTAAAATAATTTTGTCTTTCGCTGTTTTTTAACAAGTCGGCAAATCTAATTAAATTTTTAAATTATAGAACCCCTTAATTGATAATTTATTAAGATTAGTTTCTAAGATAGAATTATCGAGTCAAAATAGTCAGGGATCGGAGGCTCGAAGTCGGAGGCAGATAGGTTTTTCCTATGCAGACACTCTGGTTAAAAATACTAGTCCTGCGTCAAAGCTTTGAATACGGAAGTTTAGTCGGATACAACGCATTGCTTGGGGTGATTTGCGCCTTCTTCTCTGTGAGCTTTGCGGTTAAAGCTGTTTATTTCCTTTCCAGCACCTCAAAAGTGTAATCATATTTATTCTTTTCATCGGCCTTGTATGGCTCTGAGCTGATTACAGTCCATTCACTGCGGTCAAAATCCGGGAAAAATGTATCTGCATCAAAGTTATGATGAATCGTGGTAAGGTAGAGTCTATCTGTTTTAGGTAATGCCTGTCTGTAAATTTCGGCACCGCCAACAATAAACACTGGTTTTTCTTCTGTTTTAGTAATTGCCAATGCCTCATCCAGGCTATTTACCACTTCAACACCTTCAATTTTTAATTCTGTATCTCTTGTAATTATAATGTTTCTGCGGTTTGGCAAAGGCCTGCCCACAGAATCGAATGTTTTGCGCCCCATGATAACCGTATGGCCAGAGGTAGTTTGCTTAAAAAACTTTAAATCGGCCGGCATGTGCCATAAAAGCTGGTTGTTTTTGCCAATAGCGTAATTTTCGCCTACTGCAACAGCTATAGATATTTTGCTCATAATTTATTAGTTAGTTCATTAGTTCATCTGATTTGATGAACTAATGAATGATGTTTTGCCTTATCCTAATACGTGGTGGGCCAATACTCTTTGTACATCGTAAACGTTTACCGATTTGTTAAACTTTTTTGAGATGCTTGGGTTTATTTCACTCGAAACCCAGATTTTCAGCTCTGCATCCAGGTCGAAAGTCCCGGCCGTTTCTACGCTAAAACGTGAAATGCTTTTATACGAAATCGATTTGTATTCTACTTTTGATCCTGTAATACCTTGTTTATCGATCAGTATTAAACGCTTATTGGTAAAAATAAACATATCTCTGATCAATTTGAAACCCATTTCAAATTCTTCGCCTTCTGTAAGAAGTAGTCCGAATTGCTGTTTTAATTCTTCCTGGCTCACTGCACCTGCATTGCCGAGGATTGCGGAAAATAATCCCATTGTTGTTTTAATTTAGATTTATGATGAGAATAATTGTATTAAATTTTTTTTGACATAGTAGTTAACATCACCTCTGTAAAACGTGTCAATTGTTTTAATAAGCTGGGTATGGCTATACCGCTACTATACCTTTAATATGAGGATGTGCCTCATAGTTTTCAAGCGTAAAGTCTTCAAACTTAAAATCGAAGATGCTTGTAACATCCGGATTGATTTTCATGGTTGGAAGTGGTTTAGGTTCGCGGCTTAATTGTAGGTTGGCCTGTTCGATATGGTTATTATATAAATGTGCATCGCCAAGGGTGTGGATAAAATCGCCGGCCTGTAAACCGCAAACCTGCGCTACCATCATGGTTAATAAGGCGTATGAGGCAATGTTAAAAGGTACGCCCAGAAAAATATCTGCACTGCGCTGATACAGCTGACAGCTTAATTTACCATCGGCTACATAAAATTGAAAAAAAGCATGGCATGGAGGCAAGGCCATATTTTCGATCTCGGCTACATTCCAGGCCGAAACAATAATGCGACGCGAATCGGGATTGTTTTTGATTGTGTTGATGATATTGGTAATCTGATCAATGTGCTGCCCATCAGGAGTAGGCCAGCTTCTCCATTGCGAGCCATAAACCGGTCCCAGGTTGCCGTCTTCATCCGCCCACTCGTCCCAAATGCGTACGCCGTTATCTTTAAGGTATTTAATATTGGTGTCGCCAGTTAAAAACCAGATCAGTTCATGTATAATAGATTTTAAGTGCAGTTTTTTGGTGGTGACCATTGGAAAACCGTCTTGCAGGTTAAAACGCATCTGGTAGCCAAAAACACTGATTGTTCCTGTTCCTGTACGGTCGTGTTTTTGTGCGCCGTTATCCAGCACATGCTGCATTAAATCTAAATACTGTTTCATACTATTCTGATAATTTACAAATATCTAAAATTTATCATTGTCAGTGGTTTTTAGTTTTCTACATAATGTAAATTTTAAACAATAAATTTTACTTGTTTACTTTTGCCTATTTTGTATACAACATCGTATGTTTGCGTCGGAACAATATTTGACTTTGGGTGGGAAATCTCAAATCTCAAATCTCAAATCTCAAATCTGCATGCTAGCTTTCCCCAACGCAAAAATAAACCTTGGCCTAAACATCACCGAAAAACGGGTAGACGGTTATCACAATCTGGAAACTGTGTTTTATCCTGTACAAATTAAAGATGCGGTAGAAATTGTGGATGCAGCGACAACTTCCTGTAAAGTTCATGGTATTGATATTCCGGGAGATGCAAACGATAACCTTTGTTTAAAAGCCTATCATTTAATTGCGGCTGATTTTGAAATTCCTGCACAGCAGATTAATCTGTTCAAAAATATTCCGGTAGGGGCAGGTTTGGGAGGAGGATCAGCAGATTGCGCTTTTGTAATCAAATTAATCAACGATAAGTTTGGTTTGGGGCTTTCGGTTTCGCAAATGAAAGGTTATGCTCGGAAGCTAGGTGCCGATTGCGCTTTCTTTATCGAAAATAAATCGGTTTATGCTTTTAATAAGGGCGACGAATTTGAAAAATGCGAAATTGATTTGTCAGCCTGGTATAAAGTTTTGGTAAAACCGCCCGTACACGTAAGCACAGCCGATGCTTATGCGCTTGTAAAACCTCAAAAGCCTTTGCAATCATTAAAAGAAATCATACATTTGCCTCCAACAACATGGGAAAATAAGGTTATCAACGATTTCGAACCATCGGTATTCGCAAAGTATCCCCAAATTCGTCAAATAAAAACCAGTTTATACGATGCAGGCGCAACATTCGCTTTAATGAGTGGTAGCGGTTCATCGGTTTTTGCAATTTTCCCCACTGCGGTTAAATTGCCTGAACTGGAACAAAACAACTTGGTTTATTACAATATTTAAATAAGGTAGAAGGTTAAAAGGTAAAAGGCATAAGGTCTTGATACCCGATACTCACTATCTGGAGCTGACAACATGAACATCAATCTGATCCGCAAAAGCGGTAAATTTAATTTTGAAGCAGAAAACGAGAGCGGTTTTACTGTAGAATTGGATGCAAAGGCTGCTATTGGTGGCGAGGGCAAGGGATTTAGACCAATGGAGATGCTTTTAATTGGTTTAGGTGGTTGCAGTGGTATAGATATGGTTAACGTACTTACCAAGCAAAAAGAACCTTTAAACGATATTAAAATTGCCATCAACGCAACGCGTAAGGACGAAGAAATGCCCCCGATTTTTGATGTAATTGATATCAACTTCGAGCTTTTCGGCAATTTAAGCGAGGCCAAGGTACAAAGAGCACTCCAAATGACCTTCGATAAATACTGCTCGGTATCGAATATTTTAGGCCGGTCGGCAACCATTAACTTTACTTATAACATCAATAAATAGCATAACCGGGTGTTGAAGAGAACATATTAGGTAGCAAGTATTGAGTATCAGGATGAGTTTTCTGTACTTGATACTAAATACTTGCTACCAAAGTACCTTGAATACCCAAATCTTAATCACAATGAAATCTGAAAATTTTGAAACCATAGCTATACGCACTCAAACCGAAAGAAGTTTACATAAAGAGCATTCGGCACCAATTTACCTTACTTCGAGTTATAAGTTTGATGATGCGGAAGAAATGCGTGCTTTATTTGCCAACGAAAAAGAGGGGAATGTATATAGCCGTTATTCAAATCCAAATACATCAGAGTTTATCGAAAAAATGTGCCTGTTAGAAGGAGCAGAAGATGGTTTTGCCACTGCAACGGGGATGGCAGCTATTTTCACCACTTTCGGGGCTTTCTTAAAAAGTGGCGATCATATTGTTTCCAGCCGCTCAGTTTTTGGTTCTACTCACCAGTTGTTAACCAATGTGTTTTCGAATTGGGGTGTAACTTTTGATTATGCCGATTTAGATAAACCTCAGGATTGGGAAGGTCTGATTAAGCCTAATACCAAAATGATCTTTGTCGAAACCCCTTCTAATCCAGGTATCGATATTATTGATCTCCAGTTTTTAGGTGATCTGGCCAAAAAACACAATACCTTACTGGTAGTTGATAATTGTTTTGCTACGCCTTACCTGCAACAACCCATTCAGTTTGGTGCACACATTTCTATTCACTCTGCTACAAAGTATATCGATGGACAAGGGCGCGTATTGGGTGGTATTGTTTTAGGTAGCAAAGCACTGATTGCCGAAGTGGTAGGTTTTGCCCGTCACAGTGGTCCGGCTTTATCGCCGTTCAGTGCATGGATTTTGTCTAAAAGTTTAGAAACTTTGGCTATCCGCATGGACCGCCATTGTGAAAATGCATTAAAAGTAGCCGAATATTTAGAAAAACATCCGAAAATTAAACTGGTGAAATATCCGTTTTTACCTTCGCACCCACAGTACGAAATTGCCAAAAAGCAAATGAAGCAGGGTGGTGGAATTGTAACCATTGTGGTTGATGGCGGTATTGATGCAGCCCGTAAATTTATGGATGGTTTGCAAATGTTCTCGATCTCGGCAAATTTGGCCGATACACGTTCGATTGCAACACACCCGGCAACCAGTACGCACAGTAAACTTACTGAAGAGCAACGCAACGAAGTAGGTATTGAGCAGGGATCTATCCGCTTGTCAATCGGTTTAGAACATATTAACGATATTTTAGCTGATATTGAGCAAGCTTTAGCTTAGGTTCTACTAAAAAATAAATAAGTAAAAATGGAGATGTTTTTTAGCATCTCCATTTTTGTTTTGTATAGAGCCTGTTATTCGTATTTCGAGAAATCTACTGCAAATATGCAACGGTTAACCTGACTGCCATTGTTAGCACCGGCATTGGGTTCAAATTCGGTTAAACTCCATAAATATCCGTATTGGGCTTCAAAGTATAGAGATTCAGCTCCGTATGGCCACCTGTATCTCACAGTGTTGGTATCGCCGTCTGTATATCTGGCTAAACGGGCAGTAGATCCATACGACTCGCTTGGCGATCCGGTGCAAGAAAGCCAGGTTCTGTTGCCTTTTCTAAACACGCCTTGTATGCCATGTGCATGGTCTGAAGCAAATAAACTGTTTTTAGGGATTACGGTTTGAATGCCCGAGTCTTGCAGTTCGCCCGATGTGTTGATCGGAAATCCGAAAATTTTGGGTACAATCGATGCATCTGCGCTACCTGCGTAGTACTGGCCTGTCCATAACTGGTTGTTTTCGTAATTTACCTGAACTGTAGAATAGGGGTCAGCATCATTAATTTTATAGTAACCTACTTGCGGAAGTATATAACGGTAATTAAAAGCATATAGGTTGCCGCTTGCATCCTTGCCGCATTTACTGTCGGTGCCGGTTCCTGTAGTTACTTCAATAATTTTATCTAAATCAAATACCCTTAATCCAAGGCTGGTACTACTTAAATAAACTTTGCCGTTAAAGTAGGCTATTCCGCCGGCATGCACATTTAAAGGTGCATAAACGCCATATTGCGTATAATCTAAGGTGCCGGTAGGAAGTGTGGGTTGTACCAGTAAAATATGTCTGTAAGTTAAATAAGTGGCCGAACTTGGGCTGATATCGATAAGGGTTATTCTCGATCCTTTGCTTTCTGCAGCATCTTTGGCATACCAGCTAACCAGCAAATAACGCACACCGTTTCTGGAGAAACCGGCAATTCCCTGTGGGCGCCATATAGACGTGGTTTCATCATCTTCATTCCACCTTATACCGCGAACCCTATTTTCTTCAGGGATATTAAAACCATATACTTCTGTATAAGCACTGCCGCCAATGGCCACACGGTTTTTATCAACCTGTGTTGGGTTTAAAAAAGTAAAACCGTTATTGATGTAAGCCGATGTATTGGTGTAAGCATTAACACTGGCAGCAGCACTGGTTTCTGCTGCTGTAGCCATGAGACTGTTTTTCTTTTGATTTGTTGTGCTGGCTTTTTCTTCAGTTAACGTGTTCTTTTGACAGGAAACTGCAAATAAGCACGAAGCTAATAGTAACAGGAGGATGTTTTTCTTCATGATTTTCTTTAAAATTTAATTGGTTTTAAAAGGTTGTTAGGGTTAAAAACTAGGCATGTAAAACTTGAACAAGTTAAAATGTATATATAAACTTAAAAATCAGGGGGTGTTAAGGATTGGTTATGTTTAACCTATTTTCCTCGAAAAAACTATATTTGATGAATCATCAAAATGTTACCTCAATGAGAATAAAGAATTTCAGTGCACTGCTGGGCTTAGCCCTTTTTTTTATAACCAAATCTAATTTTGCCCAGGAGCTTAGCATGCTTCCCCAGCCCGAATCAGTTAAAACGCTACAGGGTAAGTTTGTTTTCTCGGGTAGTACGGCCATTGTTGGTAATCAGGATAGTGTTTTTGCGATTGCTACTCAGGAAGTTAAGCTTTTGAAGAAAGATAGGGCAAGTGGGGTAAGCAATAAGCTATTGTTTGTAAAAGATGCCAGTTTAAAACCAGAAGCTTATCGCTTACGGATTAATCCTAAACAAATAACCATTGCCGTTAGCGATAAATTGGGTGCTTTTTGGGCTGTGCAAACACTAAAGCAATTGGCAGGAGCGAATGCATTTAAAACCAAAAATACCTGGACTTTACCTGCGCTAGAGATAAAAGATCAACCTAAATTTTCATGGCGGGGTGTACATCTTGATGTTTCTCGCCATTTTTTTGATATGGCTTATCTACACCGCTTTATCGACAGGCTTTCGTTTTATAAGTTTAATAAATTCCATTGGCACTTAACCGATGATCAGGGTTGGCGCATCGAAATCAAAAAATACCCTGAGCTTACAACAGTTGGGGCCTGGAGAAAATTGAATAACCAGGATTCAGCATGTTTAAAACTGGCCGAAACCAATCCCGATTACAAACTACCCGAAAAGCATTTCAAGGTAATTAACGGAGAAAAATTGTACGGTGGTTTTTATACCCAGCAGGAAATCAGGGAGCTGGTAGCCTACGCCAGCGCTAAGGGGATTGAAATCATTCCTGAAATTGATATGCCGGGCCACATGCAGGCGGCCACCAGGCAGTTTCCGTGGTTAACCTCAACAGGTTCAGTGCAAAAGGAAAAGAGCTTTACCGATCCGATTTGTCCCTGCAAGGAAACAACGTTTGAATTTGCAGAAAATGTTTTTAAGGAAGTTGCACAGCTGTTTCCTTCAAAATACATCCATTTAGGGGCAGATGAGGTTGAAAAAAGCAGCTGGAAGAATATTCCGGAGTGTGAGTCTTTGATGAAACGCGAGAACCTGAAAAGCATTGACGAGGTGCAGAGCTACTTTGTTAAACGGATGGAAAAATACTTCAATAGCCTAGGTAAAAAACTAATTGGCTGGGATGAAATTTTAGATGGCGGTGTTTCGCCAACGGCTACCCTGATGTATTGGCGTACCTGGGTACCAACAGCACCCAAACATGCGGCAGAAAAAGGGAACTATGTGATTATGACGCCTGGTGAATATTGTTATTTCGATGCCCAGCAAGATGCACATTCGCTGCAAAAAGTATATGGATTTAATCCAACTGGTTTTGGTCTTAATGCAAACGAACAACAATATGTTTTAGGTGGGCAGGCTAACCTCTGGACAGAATACATCCCGTCTGAGCAAAGGTTAGAGTATATGCTTTTCCCTCGTTTGCTGGCCATGTCTGACGTTTTATGGGGGCATCAGCAAAATTTCGAAACCTTTAGCCGGAAAATGGATCAGCAGTTTGCAGTTTTGGATGCCATGCACATCAATTACCGCTTTACCGATCTTAAAGGCTTTGCCGAAAATAATGTTTTTCTAAAATCGGCCTACCTCAATATCGAAGCGCCTAAAAATGCTGTTGTGCATTATACCACCGATGGAAGTACGCCAAAAATCGGATCTCCAAAATACATCAAACCCATTAATATCGATAAAACGCAAACCGTAAAAGCTGCCATATTTGGAGCTAACGGCAGGATGGGTGATGTTTTTACGGCCAATTATGTGCAAACCGATTACGTTGATGCCATATCGCTTAATCATCCAAAACCGGGTTTAAATTTTAGCTACTACCCTAAATTTTACAAGGTGGTAAACTTAATAGCAGAAGCTGATAAAACGAAAACTGCAACCACAGCTGCTATCGAAATTCCGGTTGAAGATAAAGCCGCGAGTTTTGCTACACGCCATAAAGGATTCTTTTACGCAGCTGAAGACGGTATTTATTCGTTTTTTCTTCGTTCTGACGATGGCAGTGTGTTGAAAATACAAAACAAAACCCTGGTTGATAACGATGGAATGCATTTTGCAATCGAAAAATCTGCTCAAATAGCGTTAAAAAAAGGCTATCATCCTTTTGAACTCTTGTTTCTCGAAGGTGGCGGTGGTTATACCCTGCAGTTAGAATATAGTATGGGTTCATCGAAACGCAAAGCCGTTTCTGCAGCTGATTTTGCTGTGGAATAATGGAGTGCTAAACATAAAAAAGCCGAATTTCTAAAAAATAGCCATGAACGATTTAGAATTTATTCTTTCTGAACTCAAAAATATTAGCGAGCCTGAATATTTGAAGAAAATGGCCCATTTTGGGATCGATATTTCCAAAGCTTACGGAATCCGGGTGCCAAACATCCGGAAACTAGCCAAACAGATTGGTAAAGATCAGGAGCTGTCGTTGTTGCTTTGGGAAACGGGTTTTCATGAAGCACGCCTGCTGGCCACTTTTATTGGCGATTATAAACAGGTCACAGTATCGCAAATAAACGCCTGGACAAACGATTTTAGTTCCTGGGATATATGTGATCAGGCTTGTGGAAATCTTTTCGTTAAAACGCCTTATTTTAAGTCGAAGCTATTGGAGTTTACGCAAGCCGAACCAGAATTTGTAAAACGTACGGGTTTTGTGCTCATAGCCGAAGCTGCGGTTCACCTTAAAAAAGAGCCCAACGAAACTTTCCTGGCTTTTTTGCCCGTCATTGAGCGCGAAGCTTACGATAACCGCAACTTCGTTAAGAAAGCCATTAACTGGGCGTTAAGGCAAATTGGAAAGCGAAATGCATTCCTGCATGAGCATGCCATTCAAACGGCAAATAATATCCTGGCTCAGAATAATAAAAAGGCAAATTGGGTGGCTTTAGATGCTTTGAGAGAACTGAACAGCGATGCGGTATTGGCCAAAATCAATAAAGACTAAAGCTTAAGGACCAAAGACTAAAGATACCAAAAGTGCACTCCAAACGCTAGCTGCTTATTTGGTGGACTATTTAAAGCGCTTTACGCCCAACGCTCTCCACCCTCTGCTCAGTCACTTCTTATCCTACATCAATGCACAGGTGGTGGCGTGGTATTAACTTTGTATCATAAACAAGAAAGGAAATTTATGTCACAGTTCATTTTGCACAAAGAAAACACCCGCGGTCATGCTAATCATGGCTGGTTAAATGCACACCACTCATTCAGTTTTGCTAACTATTACAATCCTGAAAGAATGCACTTTGGCGTGTTAAGGGTTTTAAATGATGACTTGATAGCTGGTGGAATGGGCTTTGGTGCTCACCCACACGATAATATGGAAATCATTACCATTCCGTTAGCTGGTGCAATTGCCCACAAAGATAGCATGGGGAATTCGGCGGTAATTAAAAACGGCGAAATACAGGTAATGAGTGCCGGTACAGGCGTTAGTCATAGTGAGTTTAATGCCAATGCCGACGAGGAGTTGAATTTATTGCAGATCTGGTTGTTTCCGAACAAGAAAAACGTTACGCCACGTTACGATCAGAAAACTTTGGAAGTTGCTGCCCGTCACAATAATTTTCAGCAAATCCTGTCACCAAATGCCAGCGATGACAACGTATGGATCCATCAGGATGCCTGGTTCTCCTTAGGTAAATTTGATGCCGGATTTGAAACCGAATACAAAATCAAAAAAGCTGGAAATGGTGTTTATGCTTTTGTAATCAATGGCGAGGTAACCATCAACGGTCAAACGTTAAGCAAACGCGATGCTATCGGTGTTTGGGATACAGATGTCATTAGCTTTCAGGCGAACAGTGCAGATGTTGAAGTGTTGTTGATGGATGTTCCGATGGAGCTGAACTAATTTAGAACAATCGTCATTTCGATCGTAGCGGAGAAATCTTTAGGTAGAGAGTAAAGGTTTCGCTTAATATGCGGTCGGAATGACGATTTGTTTTTTGTAGCAATGATGAGTTAAAATCTAAAAAAAACAATTATGCAAACTACTATACTTTACATCGGGAGGGATGCCGAAATTACTGTTGTGATGGATCGCTTACTCAATGCCAGGCCGGAGTGGAAGGGCATTTGTGTTTGTGCCGATGAAGAAGCAATTGCCATTTGCGAAAAACAAACAGTGGATTTGGTTTTGCTGGGAAACGGTATAAACCCTGAATGCGAAAAAGTATTAAGGACGAAACTTACCGCGCTTCAGCCCGGCTTAAAAATCATCCAGCATTATGGTGGGGGTAGTGGGTTGTTGTATGGAGAAATTATGTCGGCGCTAAATTCGTAAAAGAGAATTTCGTCATCTCGACTGGAGCGCAGCGTAATGCTGCCCGTACAGGCGGGGAGAGATCTTTAATTAGATTTCTCAACTCCGTTTCACTCCGCTCGAAATGACGGTTTATTTTTAAAAGATTTAGCTGACATTAACTAATGTAGTCTCTATCCTCATCACTCAACTCCTTTTTATTTCCCGTCGGCTGATTTTTTCGCTCAATCTCATCATCATAACTGCTTATTGTTTTTCTTGGCCTGCCCACAACAAAGCCGATAATGAAACCAATGATAATGCAGACACCAATAACCAAGAGTTTAGATACCGGAATGGTGGTAACCAAAAAGTCGAAATCTACAGGCTCGGTATTCACCATTAAAAAAATGGTTAGCAATGCCGTTAAAATAATAATCGAAATTGTTTTTGTACTCATGGTTTAAAAGCTATAATTGAATGAAAACTCTAATATCGGATTTTGATTGTAAATCTGATTAACAAAAACCAATCTTGCTCCTAAATCTACAACAGGCTGATAGCGCAAAAGGTTTACGCTGGTGTTTAATTCAACGCCATAGGTTTTAGGATCGTTAAACGTTGTGCCCTTGCCAATGTTCTCGTAGTGGCAAAATAAACCCGCCCTGAAATTACGTACATAAGCCAATGGGCCAAGTTCCCAATCCGGAAAGGCAAATGGAAAGCGGTAGTTCAAAAGCAGGCTGTTTTGCAATTTACTTTTTGCCTGGATATTGTTATAGCCGTACACCGTTGCAATTTCGGTAGCGTACTGGTTTACGCCTGTTGCTTTTTGATAATTGAAGCTCGCCAGAACAGAATGATTTTTGGCCAGGCCGGGGAAATATAGAAAACTTTCCAGCGCTAGTATTTCACCTTTCAGATTCTGATCAAACGGCTGGTGGTTATAGGTAAGCCTGAAAACCTGAGCCCACTTTGGCGCAATGTCTCTCTCGGTAGTGCGCACACTGTGGTTAAAAGTAAAATTGTATTCCATCGGAAATTTGAGTTCGCTGATAAAGTTAGTGGGCATGTTCTCGGGCATGTAACGTTGCGTAAAACTGGTAGCTGCATTCAGCGTAAAAGCGTAGTTCTCATTGCGTGCATTAAACGAAAGCGGGAGCGATGCATTCAACTTGATATAGTGTTCGCGCCAATCACCTTGCTGTACCGCATTTTTAGCACGGTAGAACGTTCGTTTTGGTCTGTTTCGATACAGAACGCTTAATACAGGATAAAGTGCTTTATAGCTAATATCTGCCGTGTATTCAAAACGCTTTAAATCGCGGTGATATTTTGCCCCGGTATAAAAGTCCATTGTGTTTAATAAATTGTTCGATTCGAGTTGCAGGCCAAAAATGTACTCGTTATCTATAATCGGAATAATACTGTGAACACTGAAAAGATTTAAGGCCGTTCGGTAGCGTTTAGCTTGGTAAGTGCTATCGGGAATGTTTTCGAAAACATTGCCAGTCTGTTCTTGCTGCTCTGCCGCTGCTGCAAAATCTACAAAGGCATTTTCTTCTACAGGTTTTTCTTCAATCTGTTTTTCTGCAATTTCATACCCGTTGATTTTGTAATCGTTAAAAACCATTTTTCCGTCGCTGGTTTCGCTTGGGTTAAAGGCGCCATATTTAGATGCACTTAACGCATTTATTTTTTTAGTGGCAATGTCGATATCGTAAATATTATCGATACCATTGAAGTGCGCGTTGAAAGCAATTTTGTCGTCAATAAAAACCGGTCTGCTCAATTGTTGCCGGCTGTTTTGGATTAACGCAGTTTTTTGTTCACCATCTATCAGACATAAATTTTTTCCTTTTTCAGTAACGCCGATATAGGTAATCTTTTTTCCGGTCTGATCGAAAGACGGCGTTTGGATAATTTCGTTTTCCGGATTAGGATGACTTTTTAAAATTTGCCCGGTTGTAGCATCAAGCTCTACCAGATTAAACTGGTTGTTCAGCCCAACACTGGCTGCCACAATTTTTTTTCCATCGTGAGAAAGGCTGGGAGAGAAGAGGCGGCTTTTACTGCTTAATTTTTTGAATTTTTTAGTCTTCAAATTGTATGAACAGATTACGCTATAGCTGCGTTGTTTGTAGCGTGGATCATAACGGATTTCATCCCAAACCAGAACATCATTTTTTAAGCTAAACCAAGGCTGTTCTTGATAGCCAATTCCGAATAATTTTTTCTCCGTTTGATCTTCGTTTATAATCACAAAATAACGAACATCTGTTTTGCTTTCCTTAAGCGCTAAAATTTGTTTTGGATTGATGCGTGTCGGTAAAAAATAGCTTGTGGCTAAAGCTGTTTTTTTATTCAGACTTGGATAGCTTTCTGTAGCCGATTTTTCTTCCTGCATTTTCCACTTCTCAGTAACCTGATCTTGTACCGATAGGAAATATTTTCGGGTGTTGGTTGCTGTGAATTTTTTTAAGCTGTTCGAAAAAGGGTAAGGTCTGACCGGTCTTTTTCTGATGTCGCCAAGCAAGCTGTCGGAAATGAATTGCCCGTATTTTTCTTTTAGGTTGGCCACCATCAAATAACCGGTTTGGTAGTAGCCCGGGGTAACGTCTTTGTTCGATCCGAAATAGGCTTTACTATAGCTAATTTTTTTGCCTTCCAAAAGTGAGGTACGGTAAGGCATGATCCAGTTGGGCTGGCGGCCCCGGCCCGAGTAGGTTAGTGCGGTCTCGTTCACAACGGCATCACCTTCGAAAAACCAGGTGGGAATGCCTGCGCCAAAGTAAGCGAAGTACACCAGCTCGGGGAAGGGGTGTGCTTGCGTTCCTGTCAATTTGTCAAACTGTGCAATGTGTCTAAGCTCATGTACTGCGAGGTTGTTTAGCCAGTCCTGACTATCGAAAAACTGCGGAGGAGTAGCATAGAATTCAGACTTCTTCGGAGCCAGCTGAACAAAGCCATTGGCCACTGTTCCGCGGTTCTGTAGCACAAGCGGAATACTGGTTTTTTGCTGCCTTAAACCCAGTCCTATTTGAGGGTAGATATAGGGTAGGGTATTGGCCATTCTTTGGGCTTCTTTTTCGAGTTCCTGGGGATAGATGATTTTAAAGCCTCCTGATAAAATATAGTTCCATTTTACACTAAGTGGGTTTTGTGCAGTGCTGAAAATCTGCCCAAAAACTGATGGTGAAATAAAGCTTAAGCTAAATGCACTTAAATAGCTGATAATTAATTTTTTGTTTGACTTTTTTAAATTCATTTAAATTCTTTGCTAAAATATTTAGTATTTCAAAAATTTCAAGTAGTCCGAATTGTTAATTTTTAATTTAACTGTTGATGTTTAAAATATTGATTTTTAATTATTAATGATTTTAACTTAAATCTATTAAATATTGTTTTAATTGAAAAATTTTTCAAAAAAATATGCTTTAATTGGTGTTATTAAAGCATTTTGTTTCTATTGTAATTTGACGGTTTAATTTACACTTATTAATCGATTTTCTTCAAAAAATTTTCACCCTATTTTGAAAAATGTATAGCTGTTAACGGAGTCTTCTGATTGTGAACAGTCTAAAAAATCAGCGTAAATATGGTGAGAATGCAAGTGTTTTTAACGGTAGATTAACGGTGTTTGGCTATCGGTTTACCTGGCCGTTTTAGACTTGATTTCGGTTTGAGAGTAGGCATTTTTGGTATTGTGATGCTACCCAATTAGCCTGGTTTTTACCTGGTAATTCAGTCTTGTTTTTTGCTTTTTGTAAGTGGTGCCGGAATTTGTTTTTCAGATTGTCGAGTAGGTTGATGACAAAATGTCTTGTGTTTTTGATTTGTAATTTAACTTTGATTTTTGATTTGTAGTCAAACTCTTCGAGTTGAAGCCCCGGTTTTTTAAGGCGATTTGGTCTTTTCGTTAAACAGTTTTTAATACTCATTTCGACCCTTGATTAGGGATTTTTATCCAAAAAATACATCGATTTTCTTGCTTCAAAAAGCTAGGTGCGAGGTGAAATTGTATGCTTTTTGCCTGTTTTGAAGCGAGGAATTAAGCGAAATTTCAATTTGTAAGGCAATTTCCTTGCGATATTCACCGTACGAGAGGGTTTTGCTGTGTTTTTTAATGGGCGGGTGTTTTTGGGGTAAAAAGTGCCATTATTGCTGTTTAAATTGTGTTTTTGACTGGTTTTTATACTTTTTAGCCAATGGGTGGGTTTGCATAGTTTTTAAAGCAATTATTGATAAAACTTCTTTTGTAAAGGCAATAAATAGCTTGTTTCTATGCTGTGGTTTGAGTGATTTTCTAACTCATGATTGACTCTTTTTTATCATGAGAAATGATTTTTGATCTGCTAAATAATACCATTTCGCTTAAGGGTTTTTTATTGATCTTTTGCTAGCTGCTCTTTTAATTTTTCTATGCTGGGCATTTTGAAGTAACCGATGTGCTTTTTGTTTTCTGTCTTTTGGTTCAAAAATATGTGGTTTTTACTTTCGTTTTTATAGCTCAAAATGTCTTTTTATTTCGGGAAAATGTTTGTAAACCACCTGGGTGTTTTACAGGTTTTATCCTGTGAAATTGGCTTATGTTTTGGTGTTTTTTTTTGTGACTTTTTGTGTTGGTTTTATCCCTGATTTGTTTTGTTTTTTTGCTTTGTTTCAAGTGTTAATATGATCTAATTTTTTGCTTTCTATTGGTTGGTGGTTATTATGTTTTTTAGTAGTTTTTGGTGCTCGATTTTATGATGGTATTTTCAGTTATTTTGATGTAATATATCGGTTAGTAAAATAGGCTTTTTTAGAACGAGGAAATTGTATTCTGTCTAGCCTTTTTTTAATATTTATCTGAATATCATTTGCTTCTTTTGAGGCTATTTTGTTTTAGATTTTCATTTTTTTAGTTTAATAATATCCTTGGTTTAAGGCGTCTCTTGTCATTAGTTATGATCAGGTAATTGGAGGGAATTTGGTTAGTTTTCGGTACTGACTGTTGCTCTTATTTGGAAAGCAGAACAACTTATTAATTGGTAAGAGAAGTATACGGCTATCTTGAATTAGTAATTGTTGCTTCGCCATTTTTTTAATCCATTTGGTAGGCTACTTATCTCCGGTTTAGTTTCCTCTTTTTTTGAGTTCTGTCTTCTTTTTTTAACACCTATTCTGCTTAGGAAGTGGATTGTTAAAGTTAATTGTTGCCTTCTCTTTTGCTTTACTAGTGTGCGTGTTTACGCGGTTTATTTGTTGGAATGTTGGTCGTCTTTTTTCCTGCTAGGCGTGTTCTTGTTATCCTATAGGCGCGTAGATCAAAAGCATGTTTTTAGCTCAATGAGTTACTTAGATTTGGCTCTGGTTTTATGTGTTGACAATTAGTTAGTTCATTTAAACTCGGTTGATTTGGGTTTACTGTGTTAGAAATTTTTTCTTAGCGAGAGGCATCGTTTTTTCAGTGTTGCAAGATTCTAGCCGTTAAAAATTATATTGAATTTTCCCGCAGATTTTACAGATTCATACGCAGATTTAAGTAGATCTGATGGCTATAATAAACCTATGTTTTTTGGTTTCAATAGTTGTTTGTTTGGCGCAAATCTGATTAGGTTTTTGATCTTTTTTCTTCTCAGCTTAGTAGAAATTACTTTGTCGGATCCGTAGGGTTCTTATCTGTATTCTTTGGGATGCATTGGTTTTTTTGACTGTCTGTTGCTTCTTAAATTTATGCTCGTATTAGCACAAATCCAGCAGGAACTATTCAGCTAAATCAATAAGAATATATTTCTTTTGTATAAAGCTCGGGGAATGGGTTGAGACGAAAACCGGCATTAAATCTGTTTAAGATTCAAGGCATGCGAGCAAATATGAAGATAATAAGCGTTGTTGCGCCCGGTAACTACAACTTGTTTTTTCGCTTTTTATAGATCGGATAAAGGAAGATAGATCCCAGGATAATGATTGCACCGATGTAAAATCCACCGGTCATCTGTTCCTTATTCTGAAAGAAAATGAAGGCCAATAAGATTCCGTAAACAGGTTCTAAATTGGTAATTAATGCAACCCTGAAAGCCGATAAAGTGCGCATTACCGATACGCCAGCTACATAGGCAACCGAGGTGCAAAGTGTACCTAAAAGTGCTAAATAGAACCAGTCGCTGGTGCTTAAATTAAAGTGCATACTCAACAACGATCCGTCGTACAAACGGTATAAAGTGATCCAGAAAAGGCCGCCAAGCAATTCGTAAAAACCAATAATTGAAGGCTCGCTTTTTTGAACCAGCGTTGAATTGATGATCGAAAAAAGACTCGAGGCTACTGCTGCAAGTAATCCGAAAATAATGCCTAAAGTATACTGACCTTCAAATTTAAAGATCATATAGATGCCTAAAATAATCAGCAGACCGATAAAAATATCTCCTGTTTGTATCGGTTGTTTTTTAATTATCGGCTCTAAAATAGCGGTAAATAAAGTGAAGGAAGAAAGGCAAACCAAGGTTACAGAAACGGTGGAGACCTTAATGGCATGAAAGAAAAATATCCAGTGGATAGCTACAATTGCGCCGGTTAAAAAGAACTGGATAAATTGTGTTCTGGTAATTTTAATGTTCTTCCTTGTGATTAAAAACCAGGCAAAAAGTGTAGCTGCTGCAATTAACACCCTGTACCAAACCATGGGGACAGCATCGATAGAAATTACTTTTCCTAATACACCTGTAAAGCCCCAAACAAAAACAGTAAGATGGAGGATGAGCAGGTTTTTTTTGGTTGCTTCCATTGTTATTTCGGTGCTTTTCTAAGCAGGTAAAAGCCTAGTAAGCCGAAAAATATAGTAGGCATAATTACCGCAGCAAAGGGAGGCAAACCACCCTTGGTAGAGAACATCTGTGTAAACTGGTTAAATACGATGTAAGCGAAGCTAATGAAGATTCCGATACCTAAAGATACTCCGACACCTCCACGCACTTTACGTGAAGATAAAGCCACGCCAATCAGGGTAAGTACAAAGGCCGAAAGTGGGTGCAGATAACGTTTATATTTTTCAAACTGCAGATCGTTCATAACGCCTGTTCCGCGAATCTTTTCTTTTCTGATCTTATCCGACAATTCTTTGGTAGTAAGATTTTGCACCACGTTATCATAGGCTGAAAAATCGTCCGGGCGCATATCCAATATCGTATCTTTAAGCTTGCCGTTGCCGTAAATCATCGTCTCTTTGAGCCCTTCAATCTTACGGATGGAGTAATTTGTTAACTGCCATTTGCGCTTAAGCGAGTCCCATTTTATATTCTCGGCAACAATCTTTTTGGTTAGTACATCGCCACTAAAATTATCCAGTGAAAAACGGTAACCTGAGTTGGTTTTGTTGTCGAAATTATCAATGTAGATATAGGTTTTATCATCCAGTTTCATGTGGATGTTGGATTTTGTTGAAGGATCGTTACGCTTTACGTATGTGTTTTCGAAGCGGTTTTTTAAGGTATTGGTATAAGGTAAAATGTAGAGATTGGATAGCAAGTTTGCCGAGAAAATGATGCTTGCTGAAACCAGATAAGGGAATAAAAAACGGTTAAAGCTTACTCCTCCACTTAATATCGGTACAATTTCTGTTTGATCGGCCATTTTAGCGGTAAAGAAGATTACTGCAATAAAATTGATCAGCGGCGAGAGCATGTTTACGTAAAAGGGGATAGATCCTGCATAATATTTAGTTAGGATACCCCAGAAACTAAGCCCGCTCTTCATAAAATCGTCCATCTTTTCAGAAAGGTCGAACACTACAATTATGATCACAAAAATGGCCAGTGTATATATAAATGTACCCAGGTATTTGCCGATAATGTACCGATCTATAATTTTAATGTTGCCTTTGATGATGTTCATTTTATAGCTTATTGCCTAATATTTTAACCATTTTGTTTTTCCACTCGTAGAATTCGCCTGCAATAATCTTCTCTCTGGCCTGTTTTACCAACCAAAGATAGAAATGCAGGTTATGTAAGGTTGCAATCTGTGCGCCCAACATTTCATTACTGTGTACCAGGTGCCTTAAATAAGCTTTGGTAGTTACCTGATCGGCATGCAGATCGCTTTCCGCATCAAGAGGAGAAAAATCGTTCTCCCATTTTTTGTTCCTGATGTTGATTATTCCATTTCTGGTAAAAAGCATGCCATTTCTTGCATTTCTGGTTGGCATTACGCAATCAAACATATCTATTCCCAGAGCAATGTTCTCTAATATGTTAATCGGAGTGCCAACGCCCATTAAATAACGTGGTTTCTCGGCTGGTAATATATTGCAAACCACTTCTGTCATGGCGTACATTTCTTCTGCAGGCTCGCCTACCGATAACCCCCCTATGGCATTGCCCTCTCGGTTCATACTGGCAATAAATTCGGCCGATTTAATCCTTAAATCTTTATATACCGAGCCCTGAACAATAGGGAAAAGTGTTTGATCAAAGCCGTATTTAGGCTGGGTATTATCAAAATGAGTACAGCAGCGCTCTAACCAGCGGTGCGTCATTTTAATAGAGTTTGCGGCGTAAGTGTAATCGCATGGATATGGAGTGCACTCATCAAAGGCCATAATGATATCGGCACCAATGGTACGCTGGATATCCATGGCATACTCGGGCGTAAAAAGGTGTTTCGAACCATCAATATGCGAATGGAAAGTAACACCTTCTTCTTTAATTTTACGTACTTTACTTAAAGAATACACCTGATAGCCACCGCTATCGGTTAAAATCGGACGGTCCCAGCCAATAAATTTATGTAAACCGCCTGCTTTTTCCAAAATATCAAGTCCTGGTCTTAAGTATAGGTGGTAGGTATTTCCAAGAATGATTTTTGCGTCAATATCATCTTTAAGTTCGCGCTGGTGTACGGCTTTAACCGTTCCGGCGGTGCCCACAGGCATAAAAATAGGGGTTTGTATTTCGCCATGGGCAGTTGTTACTGTTCCGGCCCTGGCTTTGGATAGTGGATCGTTAGCCTGTAAACTAAATTTCATAATGTATTTTTCTCGTCAAAAATCTGCCAAAAATAGCAAAAATTGAGGGCATATTTTTGTTTAATTTTTTATCAACATAAAAGTGTTTTACAGATTAAAAATGAGAAATTTGCGCCTATTTATTTTACCATCGTGATATTAACTCCGCTTGAAATTATTCTGCTCTCCATACTGGGCTTCTGCCTTTTAGTTCAGCTTTATTACGTGCTCTTTGTTCATTTAAAGCTGGCCCGGGTAAGTATAGAAGAAGTACCTTTATCGGCCAGAAAACCTATTAGTGTAATTGTTTGTGCCAGAAACGAAATTGTAAACCTAGAGCAATATCTACCTGCTTTATTGAGTCAGGATTACCCTGAATTTGAAGTGGTTGTGGTTAACGATCGTTCTTGGGATGGTACAGAAGAGTTTTTAGAAGCTTTTGAAAAGAAGCACCGTAACCTTAAAATAGTTAAGATTTTAGATAACGATAAGTTTATTGCCGGTAAGAAATTTGCCGTTACCATGGGAATAAAAGCAGCCAAATACGATTGGTTGGTGTTTACTGATGCGGATTGCATCCCGGCATCGAACCATTGGTTAATGGACATGCAGCAGCCTGCTGATGAACAAACGGAAATTGTACTGGGCTATTCGCCTTATATGAAAAGGAGAAGCCTTTTAAATGCGCTGATTCGTTTCGAAACCTTTTTTACGGCAGTTAATTACCTGTCTTTCGCCATTAAGGGGATGCCGTATATGGGCGTTGGGCGTAATATGGCGTATAAAAAATCCCTTTTTTTTAAGCATAAAGGCTTTGCTGCGCATATGCACATTCCATCGGGCGACGATGATTTGTTTGTAAACGCACATGCCAATGCTTATAATACGGAGGTGCGTTTGCATTCCGATAGCCATGTTTGGAGCGAACCAAATAAAACCTGGGCAGGTTACCTTCGTCAAAAGAAACGCCATTTCGGTGCCGGAAAGCTCTATAAACCGAAGCACAAGTTTATTTTAACCGTTCAGATCGTATTCCAGTTTTTGTTTTATGCTTTTTTTGCGGCTTGCATGTTTTTAAGTCGTGAAGCACAATATGTAGCCGCAGGTATTTTTGTGTTAAGCATCGTCATCAGGTGTTTTATTTATCCAAAACTACTTAAACGGTTAAACTATGGCGATTTGCGTTGGTGGTTCCCGATTTTAGATATACTTTTGTTTCTGTTTTTAATCCTGAATGGGTTTTTATCCATGTTCGGGAAGAAAAAAGTAAATTGGAAATAGTTCATAATCCTTTAGTAATTGCAATATGTCTGATGTAAAGCCAGAAATCATTTTAAAATATTTTCCTGATCTAACAGCAAAACAGTTAGCGCAATTTTCGCAATTGTTTGATTTATATAGTTTTTGGAATGCACAGATCAATGTAATTTCGCGAAAAGATATTGAAGAATTGTACGAGCGCCATGTGCTCCACTCATTGGGCATAGCCAAAATTTGCACTTTTAAAGCTGGCGAATCGGTACTGGACGTAGGTACAGGAGGCGGTTTCCCGGGTATTCCCCTGGCTATTTTATTCCCTGAAACCCAATTTTATCTGGTCGATTCGATAGGTAAAAAAATTAAGGTAGTTAAAGAAGTAGCAGCAGCATTGGGCCTGGAAAACCTGCGTGCCGATCATTTAAGAGCCGAACAGGTGAAAGAAAAGTTTAATTTCGTGGTTTCGAGGGCGGTTACCCGTTTAGGCGAATTTTATCCCTGGATACAAGGCAAGTTTAAAAAAGAATCGGTTAATGCAATTCCAAACGGCATCTTGTACCTGAAAGGGGGCGATTTGGCTGAAGAGATTAAAGAATCGAAACTGAAAGCAGAATTGTATCCGCTTTCAGCTTATTTTGAGGAAGATTTCTTTGAAACGAAATACGTGGTTTACGTATCGCAGTAGTTATTTTATTCTAACATAGCCATTTTTACCTCCAACTAACTTTCCTTCCTTTCTGAAGAGGAAAGTATATGAGTAATTTCCACTGGGAACATCTTTGGCATTCCAGTTATTTTGGTAATCTGAGGTTCTAAATATGGCTTTATTCAATGATGTGTTTAAAACGGTTAGCTCTGCAGTCGCGCCTTCTGGTATATTAACTAATAGCTTTTCATTCTTACTTTTGTCCAAATTATCCTGATATATTGTCTCTACAGCTATTGCCTTATTTTGTTGCCCTGTGGTGGTTAAATTATTCTCTTTTGTTTTAATTTCCTTTACTTCGCTATCCGATTTCACTTCCGATGCTTTATCGTAAGCTTTAATATAAACCTCCTTTAAGTTTTTATTGGACTGTGGAGTCGCTTTGATACTTGTCGCTCCTTCTTTGGTTTGGATTGGGTAGCCCTGAACTGTTCTGCTTGCTAAAGCATCTTTATAAGCTTTTACAGTTACTTCCTGTAGTTTTTTCTTTTCGTTGTTTTCAATAAGATAGCCTTGTACGGTTTTGGTTTCTAATGCATCTTTATCACCTTTTGTGGTTAGCGCCTTTATTTTTCTATTTTCGGTTTTATCTTTTTCAAGCGGAAGTGGAGGTGGCGAAACCTTAGTTAAGTATTTTATATTTTCTCCTGTAATTTCTACTGCTCCATTTTTGCCCTTTTCTTGCCCATATTTCTTTGTTGCAGCTGATTGATCGAGGTATTTTATCGAATTCGTATTGATAACACCGTAAAAAGTGCTATTGTCTGTTACTGGCTTTCCGTTAATTACGATATATCTTTGATCTATTATAGCCGCTTTTTGGGTTTTTATGCTGTACTCATTTTTTGGATAGAAAAAAGTTTGATTATCTGGTACTGCTATTGGTGGAGGGAACTTAATTCGATCTTTTTTTAAGATGGGAGGTTGTAAAGTGAAAACTATATTTTTTCCTGTAATCTCTATTGCGCCAAATTGTCCTTTAGTTTTGCCATATTTTTCAGTTGCCTCTGCTGTCTTTAAAAAATTGATCTCAGTAGCGTCTGCAGCACCATAAAATTTGTTTTTATCTGCAATTTCCTTTCCATTAATAACTATGAGCCTTTTTTCTAAAGAAACATAATTGTTTTTACCATCTCTTTTATAAGGTGGAAAATACGTTTTACTAATGGCGGGCGGGGGCGGAATACGTTTTACTCTAGTGTTAGGCTTTTCTTGTTGAGGTGGCAATTGTACACTTGCTTTCTCAGGTAGCAAGTCCACAAATCCATAATCTTTGGTAAAAGCCATCGTAGAAATGCATAATATTCCTGCAGTAATGGGCAGTACAACTAGCAGTTTGAGCCTTGCCCAACGTGCCGATTTCTTTTGATTTAGCATGCTAATTCTCTTTTTTAATATTGATGAATTGAATATTTGGTTAGTTAAGGTTAGGTTTTGGATACCAGTTGAATTTTGGATCAAAAACATCGCATAATGATATTTTTCTACATCGCACTTAGTGGTTTCTTCATCGGCCAGATACTCGTGAATTAACTTAATGTCTTTTTTAACGAGATAAACGATTGGGTTAAACCAATTGATAATTTGGATGATTTCAAATAACAGCACATCCAGACTATGTTTTTGTTTAATGTGGACCAGTTCGTGTTTGAGTATGGTGTTTTTTTCTGCCAATTGCGGATCTAAAAAGAGGAGGTTGAAGAATGAAAAAGCTATTTTAGAATCCTTTAAATCAATTAGTTTGACTCCATTATCCAATTTAACAGATGGTAATTTGCGCATGCTGATAATTTTGGATAAGTTGAAGAGCATTTTAAACAGAAATGCAATGGTTACCAGACTATAAATTGCGATAATCGCGTTATCGATAGTGAAGATACTTGGCTGATAGGTTTCGAGTGGCATGTTTTCTGTCATTACCACCTGGCTAACAACCGTTTCCGTAGTGGATGCTGCCGTAATTTGTTCGATTACAGGTGCTTTTAAGAAACCCAGCTGAAAAAATGGAAGAAGGAAAGCCAGGATTGAGCCAAAAATTAAATAACTTCTATTTAAACCATAAAAAGTATCATGGTATAGGAACAATCTGTAAAACCCATAAAATATTACGAAGTACAGATTGGCTTCGAGTAAATAATATAGCCAGCTCATCACTTGTTATTTTTAAGTTTTTCTGCCAATTGGATAATTTCATCAAGTTCTTCGGTGCTCATACTCTTTTCTTTAACCAGAAATGAAACCAGGCTTTCGTAAGAGTTTTCGAAGTAATTATTCATCACTTTATTTAGTGCAAACCGTTTATAATCAGTTTCTTTTATAATAGGGAAGTAGATGTAGGTATTGCCAATCGCTTTATGATCTACAAAACCTTTGGTTTCTAAAACCCTGATCACTGTTGAAACTGTATTGTAAGCGGGTTTCGGTTCGTTCATCTTTTCGATTACATCTTTTACCAGGGCTTCGCCCATTTCCCAAAGGATGAGCATAATCTGTTCTTCTGCTTTTGTGAGTTCTTTTATCATAGTAACTATTTTTATAGTTCGGTTTAATGAAGTTAATACTATAAAACTAGTTTTCAAACTATTTTTATAGTATTTGTTTTAATATGTTGATTATCAGTTTAATAATTTTTAACTCAAAATAGTAAGCCATAAAAAAACCTGCCTTTTAGGGGCAGGTTTGTATTTCGTTTGTATGCAATCACTATAACTTTTTGGCTTTTGGTATAAAGCTAAAAATCGTTAATATAAAAGCACCTAAAGTGCATGCAATACCAAGTAGGGATAAATAAAAATTATCAGCATTCATATTTTTAACTATTTGATAAGATATAAAGATAATTATTGGAAAAAACACTGCTGTAATTGCGACTATTATGGGCTTTTTAGTTTTCATAGGTGATTGAATGCTTGCAGAATGATTAACAGTAGAGTTAATTTTTCATGATTATTTTATCCTTTAACAGTTGTTGTAATCCGGTTTGCGCATCAATACGTTTTACTACATCCAAAACTACACCAGCTGCTTTACTAAAAAATGCAGGTGTAATGGTGCTATACTCGTCAGTAGCTTTGTGGTAATCTTTATGGTCTTCTACACCAAAATACAGAAAGGGGATATTTTTAGCATTAAATGCACCTTGATCGCTCTGGTTAGTCCAATCGTCGTGGCCTTGTTTAGGGTTATCGTGTCCTAGGCTCACTTTGATATTGGTTCGGGTGGTATCGATATATTGCTTTAGATCGGGATATTTAAAAGTACCACATACGTACAATTCGCCTTTATCACTATGACTAATCATATCCATATTCAGGTTAATGGCAATGGTACTAATTGGAATAGGGGGATTGGCTACAAAGGCTTTTGCGCCTTGTAAACCCATTTCTTCAGCATCAAAAGCTGCGAAAATGATGGTGTTATTGGGTTTGTTTTTGGCATAGTAGGCTGCAATTTTTAGTAATCCGGCGGTACCCGATGCATTATCATCGGCACCATTGAAAACCTCATCTTTAACCACGCCCAAATGGTCGTAATGTGCCGAAACTACAATAACATTGTTACCTTTTCCGGGAATGTAACCAATAATGTTAGTGCCATTTACTTTGGTGCTGTTTCTGCTGTTAAATGTAAATTCCTGGGCGTAATTTACGTGTTGCGGATAAGATTTTAGGCCCAATTTCTGAAATCGTGCTATAATATATGCCCTGGCCATTTCTGCACCTTTGGTACCTGTTTTCCGGCCCTGATATGCATCCGATGAAAGCACTTCAACATCTTTTAACAATTGGGTATCGAGCTTTTCGTTACTGGCTGTACTTTGGTTCTTTACTGATGAACAGCAGCTTAGCATCATGGCTAAGGGAATAATATAGAGGATTTTCATGAATAATAAGTGTTGCTGTCATTGCTTTTTGCCTCACAACGACGTATTGTTTAAATTTTTCTAAAGATATTAATTATTGGCGTATAGAAAGGAAAACGTTGTTAAAAGCACTGTATTGCGTTTATAAACCTGATGGCAAAGGCAGGCCGAGCTTTTCGCGAGGCTATAGTGTACAGTAGGACTGAAGGCTGCCAAAGGCTGTCTTTTTCATTTTCAAAATGGAAAAATGCTAAAAAGATTGCTTTCCCGAAAATCAGGGCAGGTTGTCGGCAAAAAAGCCTTCTTGCAATGACGAAAAGTTGAGGCTAAGCTGCAACTTCCCTCAAATCGACTGCTACAACCCTCGAAACGCCTTGTTCGACCATGGTAACGCCATAAATAATATCGGTACTGGCAATGGTACGTTTATTATGAGATACAATGATAAACTGCGATTGATCAGAGAATTTGCGGATAATATTGTTGAATTTATCGATGTTAGTATCATCCAACGGGGCATCAACCTCGTCGAAAATACAGAATGGGGCAGGCTTTAACAGGTAAAGCGAAAACAATAAGGCTGTTGCGGTTAAGGTTTTTTCGCCACCCGATAACTGGTTGATAGATAGCGGTCTTTTGCCTTTTGGACGGGCTACAATATCAATATCTGCTTCCAGTGGGTTATGAATATCTGACAAAATCAGGTCGCAGCTGTCTTCATCGTTAAACAAAGAGCGGAAAACCACAATGAAATGCTCGCGGGCTTGCGTAAAGGCCTGCATAAATTTATCTTTTGCTGTATCATCGATCTCTTTTATGGTTTGTAAAAGATCGGTTTTGGCAGCATTGAGGTCTTTTTTCTGGGTTTGGATAAAAGTATAACGTTCTTCCATTTCTTTGAAGGCCTCCATGGCCATTGAGTTAATGGCACCAAATTCATCCAGCTGGCGTTTCATTTTTTCTACCTTCTGGCGGATTTCAAATTCACTTTCAAGCGCTTCAATAGCTGTTTCAGTCTCTAAAAGATCGTTAATATCGATGTTAAACTCTACTGCCAAACGCTCTTTTAAAGCATTCAGGTCGATTTTTAACGCATTCTTTTTATCCTTGATTTCGGTTAAGAGAAAATCGGTTTCTTCGCGGTTTTTGCGGATGTTGATTAAATTGTTCTCAACTTCGTTTATACTGCCTTTGATTTCGAAATACTCTTTTTCAGCTTCGGCAAGACCCTTTTCCATTTCTTCACGCTGCTGATACATCTCTAAAAGGGTATCGTCGTTCAGGTCGGTGTGTTGTAGCGTAGCTGTAATTTGGGTAAGCGCTTCCTGCAGTTCTTTATCGTTTTGGGCAATACGTTTGTTTAGCGCTTCTTCCTGTACAAAGCGATAATCGAGGTCTTTTTCTAAACCCGATAACTTATTTTGTTGCTGGTGAAAACGGATGTTATCCTGGTTGTATTTACCTGCGTTATCGTTTACCAGATCAGCAATCTCCTGATAGTTAAGTTGCTGCTCCTGTAGGTTAATGTGGTCCTGCTGTTGCTTTTTCTGTAGTTCTACTAATGCCGGTAGTTTTTCTGAAAGCGATTTTTCTATCGATACAATTTTCTGTGCGATATCTGTTTTACGGTTTTCGCTGGTAGTAATAAACTCCTGGTATTGATCTCGGCGTGTTTGCACAGAAATATGTTCGTTATTTAAACGGTTCATTTCCTGCTGCAAAGCATTGATTTGGTTGATTTTTGAAGCTTCTTTTAAATTGAAAATCTGATCGGTTTCTACCTTAATTGCTTCGTTATATTTGTTAATCAGCGATTCTGATGCTTTAATTTCTTTGGCTAAATTTTCTAAATTCTTGGCCCGGCCAATCCTTTTACCTTCAAATAGGCCCACCGAGCCACCTGCCAGCGTAAATTTGGTTTGCGCATATTTTCCGTTTTTGGCCAGTACAGTTAAGGTGTCGCCGGGTGTTGTTTTAAAACGGTTTTCTTGTTCGTTAACAGCGATATAAACATTTTGCAACAGCAAAGTGCAAAGGTGCTGGTATTTTTTATCTACTTCGGTAACCGATAAAGCCGATACTAAACCTTCATGTTCGGCCAGGTTAGGGTTTTTATCGGGTATGTTTTCTAAAATAAAGAAATTGGCACGGCCACGGCTAGCATCTGTAAGCAGGTTAATGGCCTGAACGGCATCTGCATACTTATCAACCACATAATGGTTCATTACCGGTTCGAGGTAGTTTTCTATCGCAATGCGGTAATCTTCGTTACAGAATAAAATATCCGATAAAAGGAGAGCCGTTTTGGCAAAAGATGTATTTTTCTTTAAAAAGCGGATCGATTCTGGGAAACCTTCCAGGCTATCAACCAGCGATTTAGTGAGGTTGTACTCGTTCTGTTTGGCGTCTTTTTTCCGGTTTTCTGCAGTAAGTTTTTCTTTATTTGAACTCAGGTTTGTTTCTGAAGTAACAAGCTGTTCCTTCAATACTTCTTCTGCTTCGGTTAGGTTTTTAATGTTAGCCTGTTTCTCTCTCACCTGTATATCAAGTTCAGCCAAAGCATGGTCGAAAGCTTTTAATTCCAGGGTTTTGGTCTCGGTATCATCAACATTTCGGTTGGTTTCCTGCACCAATGCATCTTTCTGGATGTTAAAGATATCTATTTCCTTTTGCGATTGATAGATAGTACTTTGCAGTTCATTAAGCGATTTTAAGAGATTATCGATCCGGTTTTTCTCGGTTTGCTGTTGCTCACGGAGTGTATCCAAAGTAGATTTCAAGATCTTTAAGTCCGATTCCAGCTTGTTAAAAACTTCGGTTTCGGTTAAAATTTCCTCATTTAGGCGCTTAATGTTGTATTTAATGTGGTTAACCTGGTTTTTATCTTTTTCTAGTTCGCCCGATAAACGTGTTTCTTTTTCCTGTAAAAAACGCATCTGCTCGTTTTTTACTTTTTTCTCGCTCTCGTAAGCGCGTATTTTAGAAACAAACTCATTGGTGGCTTTTTGTTGTACCGAAAGGTTTTTCTCCTGACTGATGCTACCAACTTTAAGTTTTTGTAAATCAGCCTCGCCGGTATCGATTTTGGTGCTTAGCTCGGTTCGGTTTAGTAGTTGCTGCTGCTCCTGGGTTTCGAGTGCAGCTAAATCGGTACGAAAAAAGGCAATACGGTGGGTGGCCAGCTGTACACTCAACTCGCGGTATTGTTCTTTTAGCTTATAATAACGTTCTGCTTTACGTGCCTGATTTTCGAGTGTTTTCAGGTTCTTTTCAATTTCGAAAAGTAAATCTTCTACCCGTTCTAAATCGGTTTCAGTATCTTTTAACTTATTGAAGGTCTG
This sequence comes from Pedobacter sp. KBW01, assembly GCF_003852395.1. Taxonomy (NCBI): domain Bacteria; kingdom Pseudomonadati; phylum Bacteroidota; class Sphingobacteriia; order Sphingobacteriales; family Sphingobacteriaceae; genus Pedobacter; species Pedobacter sp. KBW01. The sequence goes on along the minus strand of NZ_QAJQ01000019.1, from coordinate 204,923 downwards.
TCTTTTGCGTAACTTGTATTTTGAAATACCCGATGCTTCCTCGAACAGCGACCTGCGGCTGTGCTCTTTGTTGGTGATAATTTCATCCACCATTTTAAGCTCAATAATCGAGTAACTGTCCGAGCCAATTCCTGTATCCAGAAAAAGGTCGGTAATATCTTTTAACCGGCATTGCACATCGTTTAAACGGTATTCACTATCGCCGTTCCGATACAGTTTACGGGTTACGGTAACCTGCGAATAGGCTGTAGGCAGAATATTTTTGGTGTTATCGAAACTGAGCGAAACTTCGGCAAGCTGGGCCTGTTTCCGGTTTTTGGTACCATTGAAAATAATGTTCTCCATTTTCTCCGAGCGGAGTGCTTTGGTACTTTGTTCGCCCAAAACCCAGCGCATGGCATCAATTACGTTCGATTTTCCGCAACCATTAGGTCCCACAATAGCCGTAACACCCTCATTAAAGTTGATGGTTACTTTATCGCCAAAGCTCTTAAAACCTTTGATTTCTAACTTAGTAAGCTGCATGGTTGTATTCGGGAAAAACCGACCCCAATATTAAGGATAATTTTGGGCTTTCGGGTTAACAATTTAAAAAAATAAGCCATATTTGATGTTGGAATCAATTTATGGATATAGAATCTTTTTATACAGGCTATCGTACGGCACAAGGTGATAAAATTTATCTTGGAGATAAAATCAGGGGAAAGTTTTTTTATAAAATGCAGGTTCAGTACGAAAAGGAAATGCAGTCATTTGTGCTGGTTTCGCAAAATTCGCAGTCGCCTTACCGAAAATACCTTATATCTGATCTTGAAAAAATTAATGGGTTAAGCATTGTTGGTAACCAGTTGTTCTTTAAAGAGCCCAAAGTAGGGGAAAAGGTAAAAATTACTGTTGACAACAAGGGTGATGATTTTCCTTTTGGTAGTATGGTAGAAGTTACGGAGGTTGCAGATGAATGGAATATTCGGGCTAAATCTTTGGTAAACGGGCAGCTGGTGCAGCTCAAAAGCGGCGAATTTTTGGAAGATAGATCTGGATGGTAGAGGGAATGGATTTAAATTATTTTCTTAACAATTCGCATCCTTATATTGGTAACAAAAAGCGCATCTAAACTTTAGTTGTCACGTTGAACCTGTCGAAACGCCTCCAAAAGTGTTGAGGTAAGCCCTTCGACAGGCTCAGGGTGACAATTTATAGAAAACTACTTCACAATCATCAGTTTTGCAAATTTGAGTAGCAATTGCTTATTACCCAACCCTTGAAAAAATACCGTTGCCTTAACATCAGGTAGTGACCCTTCTAAACTGATTATCTTTCCAAAACCGAATTTTTCATGTTCCACTTCCATGCCGCCCTGAAATTCGTGCGGTTGCGAAGGTGCAAAACCAGCTGTGGGTACATGGGCTTTAGCCAGTAAAGTGGTGGTTTTGGGGCGTACGGGTGGGGTAGAAGTTGTTGTTCCAGCAGGTTTAGGCTTACTGAAGAAATCGCGTGGCTGCGAAGTCCAGGTTTTGCGTTCATCATCAAAACTGCCTTCAATTGAGTTAGATCTGGCTGGTTTAACATCCAATTCCAGAAACTTCGGATTAATTTCGTTGATGAAACGACTTGGCTCGCAGTTGGTTAAAGTTCCCCAACGGTAACGCGAAGTAGCATAGGTTAAGGTTAATTTTACCTCGGCCCGGGTAATGGCCACATAAAACAAACGACGTTCCTCTTCTAAATCGGTACGGTTGGTGAGCGACATTTGAGAAGGGAAAAGATTTTCTTCCAATCCCACTATAAATACGTTCTTAAACTCCAAACCTTTTGCCGAGTGAATGGTCATTAAGGAAACGCTATCCTTGTTTTTATCACCATCTTTGTCATCGTTTGTTAAAAGGGCAACATCCTGCATAAAAACTTCAAGGCCTTTTTCCTCGATATCTTCCCGTTCAGCGAATTCCTTAATACCATTTAACAATTCCTGGATGTTTTCGTAACGGCTACGGCCTTCCACGCTATCGTCGGTATATAATTCTTTTAAAATACCGGCATGTTGCGCAATAAATAAAGCTGCATCGTAAGCATCCAGCTTTTTGGCTTCGGCCTGGAAGCTTTGCACCATCGTAGCAAAATCGTTCAGCTGGTTAGCTAAACGGCCATCTACATACATGTGGGCATTAGCAATAACTTCCCACATGGTTTTGCCATGCTGATCGGCAGCTACAATGATTTTATCTACAGAGGTATCGCCAATACCGCGTTTAGGGTAGTTAATTACCCTTTTTATGGCCTCTTCATCCTTCGGATTAAAAGTTAAGCGGAAGTAGGCAATTAAATCTTTAATCTCTTTGCGCTGGTAGAAAGATTGACCACCAAATATTTTATAAGGGATGTTTAATTTACGCAAACCCTCCTCCATGGCCCTGCTTTGGGCATTGGTACGGTATAAAATGGCAAAATCACTATGCTGAAGTCCTTTACTGGTCCGTTCCTGGATAATGGCTTCGGCAACCAATTTACCTTCTTCATTGTCGGTAAAAGCACGAGAAACTTTAATGCGTTCGCCAGGTTCATTGTCAGAAAAGACATTTTTTTCGAGCTGGTTTTTGTTGTTGGCAATGATACTGCTTGCTGCATCAACAATATTTTGGGTAGAGCGGTAATTTTGCTCTAACTTATATACTTTTAAATCTGGATAATCGCGTTCGAAATTTAAGATGTTCTGGATATTTGCCCCACGGAAAGCGTAGATACTCTGTGCATCATCGCCCACAACGCAGATATTCTGATAAGCAGCAGCCAGCTTTTTCACAATGGTATACTGCGAAAAGTTGGTATCCTGGTACTCATCCACCATTAGGTACCTGAATTTTTGTTGGTATTTATTCAGCACATCCGGGTGTTCTTTAAGTAGGATATTGGTTTTGAACAATAAATCGTCGAAATCCATTGCGCCAGCCCTGAAACAACGTTTGGCATAGGTTTCGTATATCTGGCCAATTAAAGGGCGTTTATTCTGGATATCTTCGGCCTGGATCTGATCGTTAGCCTGGTATTCGCCCCAGGAGATCAGGTTATTTTTAGCAGAAGAAATACGGCTAAAAACAAAATTGGCAGCATATAATTTATCATCGAGCTGCATTTCTTTCAAAATGGCCCTAAGTACGCTTTTACTATCGTCGGTATCGTAAATGGTAAAATTGTTCGGATAACCGATTTTTTCGGCTTCAACACGTAAAATTTTGGCAAACACGGAGTGGAAGGTTCCCATCCAGATGTTTTTTGCCTCGGCACCAACAACTTTACCGATACGCTCGCGCATATCTTTACTGGCTTTGTTGGTAAAGGTTAATACCAATATATTAAACGGATCGGTACCGGTTTGGATGAGGTGGGCCACGCGGAACGTAATTACGCGGGTTTTACCAGATCCGGCACCTGCAACAATCATTACTGGTCCTTTTGTATTCTCTACTGCAGCTCTTTGCTGCGGGTTTAATCCTTCTAAATAATCCAATTCGGCTCCTATTTTTTTGAGGTTCAAAAATAAGAATTCCCTGGTTTTTTAATGAGATTGTGGAGAAATAGAACCTGATTTTTTTTGAAAAGCCAAATCAAAATATTGTAAGCATGTTTGCTTATTCTTTTGTGTGATTTAATGTGGATATATATTGTCAAAATCGACAGGAAGCTCCGGTAGGCTCTCCAAATTAATTAATTGCATGTTTTTGGGATTGTTTTTTGAATATATAACATCTACTTCCAAGCCTTTATAAAATTTTCTGGAATAATTGTAACCATCGATTTCCTTTGTAATTATAAATTCCTTTCCCTCTTTGGTTACAAATTTTACATTTACTTTATTTGTTTTCATTCCAGTTCCACCATGGAGCACTCTTTTATACTCGGTTGAATTACCAGAAATTACAGTACCTATTGTTTGTATCTTTGATGACTGTAAGAGTTCATTTTCGGCATAATCGAATTTTTCAGAGAATAGAAAAGCCAAAATAAAGCAGGGGATTAGAAAAATAATGGCAAAGCTGTATTGGATGTTTGGCTTGTCTAATTCTTTTAGAAAATCAACCGTCCAGGTTCCATAATATGCATATGCGTGTAAAATAAAAAAGCAAACAACAAGAGCCCCAATGATAGATAGTAAAGTGGTGTAACCTATAACATCTTGATAAGGAATAATGGAATAGAAGAGATAAAAAGAGATTATTACACCTATTGTCCAGGCAGAGAAAATCATTAAATTTCTTTTGGGTAGATGTTTTAATTTTTCCTGTAGAACAATTTCTTTTGCTTTTTCGGTTATATCCTTAGCGTCATCATCATCCTTGGCGTTTGCTTTGATGAAATTTTCTATTTCAAATTCGTAAGCTTCGCTTCTGAACATTTGTGCCAGGGCATTAATTTTTTCTTCTTTAAGCATTTTTGAGCATTAATTTCCAAAACTAATATAGATAATTTTTATCCTAAATAAATAGCTAAGACCTATCCGCATACCAAGATTAAACAGAACCATTTTTAACTGCCCAATCTACCATTGAGTCGAGCACGGCGAAAAGATCCTCGCCAGGTTTGGTAAGGCTGTAGGTAACAACAGGCGGAACAACGGCTTGTGCGTCCCTGTATACAATATCATCGGTCTGTAACTGCTTTAAATGTTGGATCAGCATTTTTTCGGTAATCTGCGGGATGGCCCGTTTCAATTCGCTGTAGCGCTTGGGACCACTCATTAAATGGTAAATAATAATCGGTTTCCAGTAACCACCAATTTTTTCCATTACAAAGGTTACCGGGCAGCTGGTTAGTGCCACGCCCTTGTTAAAATTCCTGGTCGAACTCTCTTTAATCGCTGTCATGTTACATACTTTGGGGTAAGTACTTGTATAAAAGTAAGTGCAAATATAACTTTGTATTCATAATTTAAAAACAAAATATCATGAAAATAACATTAACAGGATCTTTAGGAAATATTACCAAGCCAATTGCCGAAACTTTGGTTGCCAAAGGTTACGAAGTAAAAATTATCAGCAGCAATCCCGATAGGGCTGAAGCCATTAAAGCAATGGGCGCTATCCCGTTAATTGGCAGCGTAGCCGATACTGCATTTTTAACAGCAGCCTTTACGGGTGCAGATGCTGTTTACACTATGGTACCTCCCGATTTTTCGGTGCCTAATTTTAAGGCTTATATTAGCGAAATTGGTAAAAACTATGCTGTAGCCATTCAGCAATCGGGTGTTAAGAAGGTAGTGAATCTAAGCAGCGTAGGTGCTGATTTGCCAGATGGAACAGGGCCAATTGCCGGATTGCATGAAGTAGAAAAAACTTTTGCCCAACTGGATGGAGTAGCCGTAAAGCATTTGCGTGCAGGTTATTTCTATATTAATTTTCTGGCCAATGTTGATATGGTCAAACATGCCAATATTTTAGGTTCTAACTTTGGTGCCGATGCAAAATTGGTATTAGTGCACCCAGGCCACATTGCTAAGGTAGCTGCCGAAGCATTTGAAGATGATTTTGCAGGAAAAAGTGTGCAGTATGTAGCCAGCGATGATGAAAGTACGCCAGCAGATGTAGCTAAAGCTTTGGGTACTGCAGTAAGTAAACCAGCGTTACCATGGATCGAATTTAGCGATAAAGATGCTTTTAACGGAATGACAGGAGCTGGCTTACCGGAAGAAATTGCCAAGAACTATGTAGAAATGGGCGATGCCATCAGGAGCAATGTACTTTTTGTAGATTATTTTAAGAACAAACCCGTTTTAGGAGGTGCTACTCTTCAGGATTTTGCAGCTGAGTTTGCTGTAGCATACAATGGCTAATGCACGATTCAGTTGCCTGGTTTTAAAACCGGGCAACTGCTATCCTGTTTACATCCAGCTTTCATTCCGATGCTCTACCTGGTATAGCCAATAGTTTACCAGTTGTTTAATTTCGGTATAGTTACCATATTTAAAGCGAATCTGACCTGCAGCAGTGTGCAGGCACAAATGGCCAACATCTGCACCTTTATGCCATGGATATTGAAATGTAGTGATGGCTTGTATTTTAGCAGGTGTTATAATTTCGTGCGAAATATCCCAGATACCACTCTTTTTTACAATAAACTCATCGCTAACCGAAATACAGTGCTTTTTAAAACTGATATAAATCATTACTATGCCTGTAACCAGATAAATAGCAGCTGCCGCTATAAAGGGCTTAACCTCTGGAACATTTAGAGCTATAATCAGAAAAATAATCACAGGCAAAACGAGTTTAAAGAAAATAGGCAGATTTAAAAAACGCCAGTCGGGAATAAAGGTTTTACCTGGCTTTGGAAGCTTGCTCAATATCATACGTAGCAATTCATCGCGCTCGGTAGGGTTACAGCCCGGAATTTCCATGGTATTGCCCTGCATTTCATGTCCTTTCTTACTTTCGCCAAAATGTGCCTGCTTTAAATTTACATTCAGCATATTTAGCTTCTTCTGGAAATAGTTTTGGCTGTATTTGGTAATCTGCACCTTGGCTGGGTTAACCAGTGTGTTTTTCTTCGCAATTAATCCTGATGAGAGGAGCAGGGCATCTTTATGCTGACTGATTTGAAGTTCAAAATACTTATAAAAAGTCCTAACCATATTAATTACCAGCAATACAACCAGCAATACACCAATTAAAATAAATGCGGTTACAATGGTTAACATGCCGGTAACGGTACTTTCTATTACATTTTTATCAATTTTAAAAGTATCCAGCAGTTGCTTTCCTTCGTAAATTACAGTGTAAAAGAATGCGGCAAGCAGTGCCAGGCTCTGGCCATAATTTGATGTGAGTCCAACCTTAAATAAAGTCCATGAGCTGATTCTTAAAAACGGGGTTTCCTCAACAATTTGAGCCTCTTCGGCCGTTTCCGGTTGGTTTTCAATAGCAACTTTTTTATGGAGTAAATGTGCTTTGAGGTTATATGCAGAGGTTTCATCAATGGCTTTGATGCTTACTTCTTCGCCATGAGCGCCAGCGGTATCTATTTTTAAACCGTAAACACCTATAATTTTCTGCAGGATAGATTGATTGATGTTAACCTGCTGGATTTTATCGAGCTGGATAATTACCTGGTCGCGGTTGAATATCCCTTTATTTACCACAAATTCCTGTTTTTCTTTATCTAAAAAGAAAGTGAATTTTACATACCATAAGTAGGCAAACAAGAAACTCCCCAAAATTATTACCGCCAGGCTCAATAGCACATAAATTAAATATGCACTTTGAATTTTTACAAAAGCGTAAATAATAAAGAAGATAAATGCCCGGCCAATGCTTAAGGTGGTGTGCGCAGCCATGATTACGATTCCGGCTGCCGATTGTCGCTGGGGTTTACTAAAATCGTTGTTCATTATGCTGGGGCAACGGTTTGGTTATCAATTAAATCCAGTTTTTTCAGTAGCAGGTCTCTGATATTTTTGGCTTCTTCAATAGGTATGCCCGAAATGTGGATATGACCTGTTTGGCCGCCTGCAGTAAAGAGCTGCAAAGAACCCAAATGAAAAGCCCTGGATAAAATACCTTCGTTAAGCTCGATGTGCTGAATTCTGTTTAAAGGTACAATTGTAGTAGATTCTGCAATGATACCGCTTTTGTATATCACATCGTGTGTACGGATTGCATAGCCTCTTTTCTTAAAGCTGATCCTGTAAAGAAGGAATAGTATAGCCAAAAGGGCCACATAAACAGCGATTATTAAGAAGGCGTATGCGCTGATTTCCTTGATGAAAATCAATAAAACAGCCGCACCTATTCCAATGATGCTTAAGAAAATAGAAAGGTTAATGCAAATAATTTTCCAGTAATTGGAGTGAGGATGTTGGAGCTCTATTTCTTCATATTTCGGAAGTGAATTGATATCGATCACCTCATTGGTAAATGTTTCTGTTGGCATTGTTAAAGATATAAAACAATTTAATCAGCTATCTGACTAATCATTAATTGTTTTGTTACCGCGCAACGATAAACTTTTTGGCAGCATTGTACTGGCCCGAATCGGATGAGATTTTAAAGAAATAAATTCCTGGAACAAAGGTAGAAGTGTTAATCTCTAACGTATGTTTTCCGGTGTTTAGGTATTCGTTTACAACAGTTTTAACCAGGCGGCCCATTAAATCGTAAATCTGGATATTGATTTTATCCGATTCGGGCAAAACCACATCAATGAAGGTTTGCATGGAGGCAGGGTTGGGGTAATTCTGCGTGACGGTAAATTTTAAGAACTTATCAAAAATAGCTTTGTTAATGGCATCGAAAATAACATAACTTACTAGCCTATAACCACGTGTATTGGGGTGAAAAGCATCCTGATAGAGCGAGAAATCTCTTCTCATGGCAGCGTTTACATCGGCCAGATAGATTTTGTATTCTGCTGCCAGGCGTCTGTATCCGGCATTTATACTTTTAATGTGCGCATTTACGGCAACATAGGATTTGATGTTACGATCATCTACATTTTGCAGGGTGCATAAAATAGGTACCAGCTTTTGTTTCAGGCTGGCTACAATAAAAGCGCGCATATTGGCAATGGTTTCCGCAACACTTCCTTTACCCGAACTAATTGATACAGCATCGTTAATGCCCATGTCTATCACAATAAAGCCCGTTCTATTGCTTATAGCATTGTCAATTCTAAGCAGCCCCTGAAAAGTTGTTTGTCCGCCAATACCATGATTGGTTATATCTATAATTTTATTGGTATAGCAGTTTAGAAAGTTGTTTTTTAACATGGTTTGAAAGCCCTGTCCGTTTACACCTTCAACAGTACTGGCACCAAAAGTTACAATGTTAATACTATCTTTCGAGTAATACTGAGCTGCTTCGGGACAGCTTACGCGTGTAGGATTTTGATTTGGGGCTGGAGCCTGCGCAAAAGACGAATTGCAAACACAAAGCAGTAGCAGCGATAAAAATACTAGTGCACTATGCTTCATTGTAAAATTTCTTTCTTTGCAGGTTTAAGGATATCTGTGTGCGCAATGTACAAAAAAGTAAATATAATTAATACCATAACTTTTCTTTTTTACAAACAATAAATCATTTTTTTGTCTTTTTCGGTATACGTGTTTTGAATTTTAAAAAAATGCGGATTAATCGTAAACCAATTTAAAATTATCAGGTTGCGATAATTAACCGGTTACACCGTCGTTTTGCCATTTCGTAACGATAAATTCAGGCACCTTTTTGCGTCGTTTATCAGGTAAAACCTATATTTGCCCAAACTAATTTTGTTATGCAAGAGATTAAAAATTATGTAGAAACGCACAAACAACGTTTTTTAGATGAATTGTTTGAATTATTGCGTTTTCCATCGGTTAGTGCCGATCCTAAATATAAAGGTGATGTTTTAAAAACGGCCGATTATGTAGCACAGAAACTGAAGGATGCAGGAGCCGATAACGTAGAAATTTGTCCAACAGCCGGATATCCTATCGTTTATGGCGAAAAAATTATTGATGCCTCTTTACCCACCGTTTTAATATATGGTCACTACGATGTACAGCCAGCTGATCCGTTAGAATTATGGCATACGCCGCCTTTCGAGCCAACTGTACGCGATGGTAAAATTTATGCACGTGGTGCATGTGATGATAAAGGCCAGTTTTACATGCACGTAAAGGCATTCGAACTGATGATGGAGACCAATACCCTGGCTTGCAACGTTAAGTTTATGATTGAGGGTGAGGAAGAGGTTGGCTCAGCTAATCTTGGTATTTTTGTTAAGGACAATGCCGAACGCCTGAAAGCTGATGTGGTTTTAATTTCTGATACTTCGATGATTAGCATGGAGCATCCATCAATCGAAACAGGATTGCGTGGACTTGCCTATATGGAAGTAGAAGTGGTAGGGCCGAACCGTGATTTACACTCAGGTGTTTATGGTGGTGCAGTGGCAAACCCAGCTACTATTCTCTGCAAAATGATTGCTTCTTTGCATGACGAAAACAATCACATCACCATTCCTGCTTTTTACGATAAAGTGGTAGAACTATCAGATGAAGAGAAAAAAGCCTTGAATGCAGCACCTTATGATGAAGCTGAATACAAAAAAGATCTTGATATTGAAGAAGTTTGGGGCGAAAAGGGCTATTCTACCTTAGAGCGTACCGGTACCAGACCAACTTTAGAAGTTAACGGGATCTGGAGCGGTTATATTGGCGAGGGAGCTAAAACAGTATTGCCAAGTAAAGCCAACGCCAAAATTTCGATGCGTTTGGTGCCTAACCAAAGCTCAGAAGAAATTGCTGAGATTTTTACCAGACACTTCGAAAGCATTGCACCTAAAAATGTAAAGGTAAAAGTTACCCCTCATCATGGTGGCGAACCGGTGGTAACCCCAACCGATAGTGTAGCTTATAAGGCTGCCGAAAAAGCTATTGAAGATAGTTTCGGTAAAACTGCTATTCCAACCCGTGGTGGTGGTAGTATTCCAATTGTGGCGCTATTTGAAGATGTTTTAGGTATTAAATCGGTACTTTTTGGTTTCGGTTTGGATAGCGATGCCCTGCACTCGCCAAACGAAAAATACGATATCTACAATTATTACAAAGGAATTGAGACATTGCCTTTATTCCACAAATATTTCGCTGAATTAAGCAAATAAAAACGAAAAACCGTCATTTCGGGCAAAGCGCAAAGTAGTTGAGAAATCTGTCTGGATGGATCACAGCGTTTCAGTCGGGATGACGGTTTCTTTTTTTGGAAAATAAAAGGTTTATATTTCATAGGTGCTTTCGTCCCGCTATCGCTTATAGTCCTCATTCAGTTTTCGATGCCCCGTCATGCTGAATTTATTTCAGCATCTCTTTAAATCTCTGTGCATTCCTTTGTATCCTTTGTGGTTAAATTGCTTTTTGTTTTGGCTATTGAATAAATAATATGCTTCACCTCTGTGTCCTCTTTGTGTTCTCTGCGGTTAAATTGCTCCAAGCTTAGCACTCTTTCTTAGCGCCTTTGCGGTTAAACAACAAACCCAATCCCCCAACTCATTGCGTTTAAACGCGAACCCTAATTTTTAAACCACAGATTTTTTTCTAAATTGTACCCATGAAATATTTATTCTCATCTCTTTTGCTTTTATCCGGGCTCGCTTCTTTTGCTCAGGATACTAAAACGATTAACCAATCTGGAAACCCAATTTTTAAAGGCTGGTATGCAGATCCGGACGCGGCCGTTTTCAACAATAAATACTGGATTTACCCCACTTACTCTGCTCGTTATAAAGAGCAGGTATTTCTGGATGCATTTTCATCCGATAATCTTGTAACCTGGAAAAAACACCCACATATTTTAGATACAGCTGCTGTAAAATGGGCCAATAAAGCCATGTGGGCACCTGCAATTGTACAAAAAGACAAGAAATACTATTTGTTTTTCGGTGCCAATGATATTCAGAATGATAAAGAAATTGGTGGAATTGGAGTAGCAGTTGCCGATAAACCTGAAGGACCTTACAAAGATCATTTAGGTAAACCTTTGGTTGATAAGTTCTACAACGGTGCACAACCTATTGATCAGTTTGTGTTTAAAGATAAAGATGGACAATACTACCTGATTTATGGCGGCTGGAAACACTGTAATATTGCCAAATTAAATAAAGATTTTACTGGTTTCCTGCCTTTCGAAGATGGAACTATATTTAAAGAAATTACTCCCGATAATTACGTAGAAGGACCTTATATGTTCATCAGAAATGGTAAATATTATTTCATGTGGAGCGAAGGTGGCTGGACCGGACCTGATTATTGTGTAGCCTACGCAGTAAGCGATTCTCCATTTGGTCCATTTAAAAGGGTAGGTAAAATTTTACAGCAAGATGCAACAATTGCAAGAGGAGCAGGGCACCATTCTTTAATCATCAATGAGAAAAAGAATAAATATTACATTGTTTACCACCGTAGACCATTAACAGAAACCGATGGAAACCATCGAGAAACCTGTATCGATGAAATGAAATTTGATGCAGATGGTAATATCCTTCCTGTAAAAATTACCAACGAAGGTGTTAAAGCACAGAAAGTTAAATAGTTTTACTTTTTAGCTCACAGTTTTTAGTTTACAGTTTGCAAATTGCCAACTGTAAACTAATTCGTTTTCAATACAGTCTCTTGCTGGCGTTTATTCAGCATGCTAAAACCGTAAGCGCAAAGTAACAAGATGCAAGCCAACCCAAACCAAAGCCAGTTATAACCAAATTGTTTGGCAATCAAAAACCCAAAATATGGTCCAATAACCTGCGCACACGACCAGCTCAAGGTATAACCTGCTGCATACAAGCCTCTGTTATGTTCATTGCTCCGACTAATTACAATGGTATTTATGAAGGGTAAGACAAACATTTCGCCGATTGTAAAAGTTACAATGGTTAACACGGCCGATATGACATGAAAAATAATCGGCGCGCTTAACAACAAGTAAGATATCGCAAAGAAAATAGAACCAATAATGATGAAAAACATGGGCGACTTTTTCTTTTCAATCTTATTGATCATAATCATTTCAAACAACGCGATTATGGCGCCGTTTAAACCTATAATAATCCCGATGGCAAACTCATCAATATGCCATTCCTCTTTAAAAAATACCGGCACCACTCTAAACATTAAAAAGGCACAAGTAATAAATAGAGTAGTTAAAAGAATAAATTTCACATAAAAAGTATCTTGCCAAGGCTTTAAAATAACCATAGTGTTGCGGTTTTCCTTTGCCTTTTTAATGAAATCCTGCACTTTCGGTAATAAAACTAAAATAGAAAGTCCAACCAGTATACTTACCGATCCCTCTACAATAAACAAAAGCTTATAATTAATAGAGGCAATAATCCCCGCCATACTAATCCCCGCCGACCAACCGATATTTACAGCCAATCTGTTTAGCGAATAGGAGCGGGTAATGGTTCCTTCAGTTGCATAGTGGGCTACTGCTGTAAAATTTGCCGGCCTAAAGGCTTCCGAAAAAAAGCTGATTACAACTGCCAGTATACATAAGGTAGAGAAATGGGTAATGGTTGAAAACAAGATAAACAACAATCCGCCGATTATCGACGAAATGATCTGCACAGGCCTGAACCCAATCATATCGGTTAATTTTCCACCGGTTGCTGAGCCCAGGATAGAACCTGCTCCAAATAAGGTAATAATCAGGCCGGCATCCATTGCTGATCGATGCAAACTCTGGGTAACATACAAACCCATAAACGGAACAGCCATGCTACCGCAGCGATTAAACATCATTACAATGCTCAATAACCAGGTTTCGCGGCTCAATCCGCTAAAAGAAGATTTATACGTATTTAGTATAAGTTTGTACATATTGTTTTCTTAGCACACAAAAGTAATAAAGCCCTGGCTATTTAGTATTACGAATCAATTTCTGTATCTGTTTTTACAAAAAATGGATATAACGGTTTTCTTTATTTTAAACATCATTTCTTTAAATTAATGCTCCAAAGCCAAAATCTGTTAGAAAAACTACGCAACATTAGCAACGATATATTAGAACCAGGAGATTTTTATGAAAAATTGGCACCTGCAATAACCGCTTATACCGATCTTTTATTTAATCTGGGAAAAATAGAATCGGATGGAGCGGCAGACAGGAAGCATATAAACCTGAAATTAGGTAATGCCATTGGTACCTTCTGGGCTGCAAACTGCGTGAAGGAGATATTTAGAACACAACGTTTTGTAAGAGGGTTATATTGGGCTGTTAAAGATAAACTTGCTCAGAAAGGTAGTCCTGTTCAGGTATTGTATGCAGGTACCGGGCCTTTTGCAACTCTGGCACTACCAATTATGAGTCAATTTAGTCCTGAAGAAGTTCAATTTTCTTTCTTGGAGATTAATCAAAACAGTTATAATAAGTTATTGGATGTAATATCAGCCTTTAACTTTCAGCAGTATGTAAAACGGATTGAACTTACAGATGCTACTAGTTATATTTTACCCGATAAAGAAGTCGATATTGTCTTAAGTGAAACCCTTAATAAGGCGCTGATTACCGAGCCGCAGGTTTTTATTATGCTTAATTTAGCAAGTCAGTTGGATGATCAGGCAATCTATTTGCCAGAAGAAATTACTGTAAATCTTTGTGCAAAAAAGAGAAACGAAAGGAACTTTACCAAGCTTGAAAAGCTAATTACTTTTAATCAGGCTGAAATGAAGCGTATTATAGGCAATTCTGGCGATCAACAATGGGTGTTTGATGAAATAAAAGCAGAATTAGGCGATAATGAAATAGAAGACCTATATTATGCGACTGAAATAAAAGTGTACAAAAATAATTTCTTAGGATATAACGATTCTTCTTTAAATTTTTTAGAAAAAGTAAAACCAGACCAAAAAGATTCGAAAACCCTGTTTTTTAAATATACAGCTAATGAAAGGCCTGGTTTTGTTGCATATGCAGAAAGCTTAGCAAAAGTCTGAATTTCATTTTCCTGGGTTACAATATTATATAGTAATCATTTTTTAATTTAAATAGATTTTACCCAAATTAGCGGTATATATAGTATATGCCGCCAGATAAGAGAGTTCCGACCAACAAGAATCCAGTTAACAGAAAGCCTGCTACCAGAAAACCTGCGGTAAAAAAAACTGCAGCCAATAAAAAAAAGCAGACTAAAATTCCTATACAGCTTAAAATTGCTATTGCTGCTTTATTGTTGGTTTTGCTTTCTCCGTTTTACTATGGTTATGTTTTAAAAGGTTTTGTAGCTACCTGGCGCTGGGTTAAAGATTGGGGACAAGATCCCAACTACCGTACATACGAGAGCTTTAATATCAAAATTCCTAAAAAGTATACCGTTCATGGTATCGATGTTTCCTATTATCAGGGCAAAATAAACTGGCCAAAAGTAAAGTCGATGAAAGAGGATGAGGTGCAAATCAGTTTTGCCTTTATCAAAGCTACAGAAGGCGTTTTAATGGTCGATCCGTACTTCCAACGCAACTGGCGCGAAGCCCCCAAATCGGGTATTATCTGTGGAGCTTATCATTTTTTCAGACCACGTAAAGATGGTAAAACCCAGGCTAAATTCTTTTTGCAGGTGGTAAATGTAGAGAAGGGCGATTTGCCTCCTGTGGTTGATGTCGAATCGCTGGATGGTGTTTCTCCGTTAAAAATGCGTGCCGAACTGTCCGATTTTCTGAATTATGTAGAGCTGAAAACCAAAGTAAGGCCAATTATTTACACCGGACTAAAGTTTTACGAAGATTACCTGGAAAGTCATTTCAGTGATTACCCTTTGTGGATTGCGCATTACTATCAATCTAAATTACGATTGGATAACAGCCGCTGGAAATTCTGGCAACATTCTGATAAAGCGAAAATTAATGGCATTGGCCATGTGGTAGATTTTAATGCCTTTAACGGCGATAGTTTAGCACTGGATAGGCTGTTAGTTCGTTAACTGGTTAATTGCTTAAACCAGTTAACTTGCCAAATTTGTTATCTAACTTTTTGCGTACCGTCCTCCTGAGATTGTTTCAGAATCTATTATACGTGATCCCATTTAATTGTCTAAATCTATCAACCGGTTATAAACAGCAAACAAATTGTTAGTAAGCTGACACTAAATGCCAAACTGATTAAGGAACTTTATACCGTCCAGCTTTCACATTTCTCTAAGAAAAACTCATCCGCTTCTGCGCCGATGCCAATTTCATCGGGTACATCCAGAAAGTAGCCATTATAAGTTAACCCGCCAACAACCGGATCTACCAGGTGGCCTAATAAAGCCGTATCAAGGTCAAAAAACTCTACATTCGGACTCGCATAAGCGAAATGTAGGTTGGCACTCAACGCAATTCTGGTTTCGAGCATACTGCCAATCATGCATTTAACGCCGGTTTGCAAAGCTTCTTCGTGTATTTTCTGTGCCTCCAGTATTCCTCCCGATTTCGAAAATTTGATGTTCAGGTAGGTTGTAGATTGACTATTGATTAGCTTACGGGCATCGTGGTGGTTGTAGCAACTTTCATCAGCCATTAATTTAATTGGCGAGTTGAGGTTGAGTTCGGCTAGTTTGTCATCGTACCAGGTGCGCATAGGTTGTTCACAAAACTCAATGTTGTATTTTTCAAGTGCACCCAAAGCAAACAGCGCATCATCAAAACTCCAGCCCTGGTTGGCATCCAGGCGTAAGGTTATTTCTTCACCAACCGCTTCACGAATATGTTTTACCCGTTCAATATCATCATGAACGTTTTTGCCCAGTTTAATTTTAAGGATTCGACAGCCCTGGCTTTTATATTTTAAGGCGGTATTAGCCATTCCTTCCGGCGTATCAATACCAATCGTCATATCGGTTTCGATGATACGTTTTTGTCCACCTAAAAACTTATAAAGCGGTAAATTGGCATGTTTAGCCGCAATATCAAACAAAGCCATATCAAAAGCACTTTTTATGGTGCTGTTATGATCGGCATAACCCAGCAAATCATTCATTCGCTCGGGAATATCTAACGGATCTTTGCCTTTTAAAATGGCGGCAAAATCCTTTGCCATAGCAATGCAGGTTTCCTGCGTTTCGCCCACAATCATCGGGAACGCAGAACATTCGCCAATGCCGTGGATGCCTGCATCGGTATAGATGCGGACCAATACATTTTGTGCAAAGTGCATGGTGCCTGTTGCAATCACGAAAGGCTCCATGGGGATGCTAAAGCGGTATATTTCGGTATGGGTGATTTTCATGTTTAAGGCTTAAGGTATAAGGCTGAGGGTGTAAGGTTTGTTGATCAGGATAATGTGTCTAACTTAATTTGTGACACAATGCGTCACGAATAGTATTATGAATCTAAAAGTATAAAAACAAAAACTAAATAGAAACAGGTTTGTAGATTATTAATAGATTTACGCTTCAAATTAAAACTCCATTTTCCCTGTTACATTTACATTGGCCGCCATGTCAGAAACTAATAATTTAATCCACGCTTCATCACCTTATTTGCTCCAGCATGCCCATAATCCGGTTAATTGGTACGAATGGGGGGCAGAAGCATTAACAAAAGCCAAAGCCGAAAAAAAACTGATTTTAGTCAGTATAGGTTATTCTGCCTGCCATTGGTGCCATGTAATGGAACGCGAAAGTTTCGAAAACCACGAAGTAGCCGAAGTAATGAACCGGCATTTTGTATGCATCAAGGTCGATCGTGAGGAACGCCCAGATATTGACCAAATTTACATGTACGCCATTCAGCTCATGACCGGAAGCGGCGGCTGGCCCTTAAATTGTATCTGCCTGCCCGATCAGCGTCCGATTTATGGGGGCACTTATTTTAGGAAGAACGATTGGATTAATATTCTGGAAAACGTGGCTGCCTTATGGATAAATGAGCCCGATAAAGCTATTCAATATGCCGAAAGGCTAATTTCGGGTATCCGCGAAAGCGAAAAGATAATTCCGGCAGTTAATCAAGAAGATTATACCTTAACTCATTTAGCTGAAATTATCGAGCCCTGGAAACGCCATTTCGACATCGGTTATGGTGGTTACAACCGTGCACCAAAATTTCCTTTACCCAATAACTGGGTTTTTCTGTTGCGGTATGGATTTTTAAAAGACGATCAATCTGTTTTTACGGCCGTTTGTCATACCCTCGAAGAAATGGGCCGTGGCGGCATTTACGATCAGATTGGGGGTGGTTTTGCCCGTTATTCAGTTGATGATAAATGGCACGTACCTCATTTTGAAAAGATGCTTTACGATAATGCCCAATTAATTAGTTTATATACCGAGGCCTATCAGTGTACCCGGTTCAATTCGTTTAAACAAATTGCAACCGAAACCATTGAATGGGCTTTTAACGAAATGACTTCGGCTGATGGCTTGTTTTATTCGGCTCTGGATGCAGATAGCGAAGGGGTAGAGGGCAAATTCTATGTTTGGGATAAAGCTGCTTTTGATGCTGTTTTAGGCAGTGATGCCGCTTTGATAGGCGAGTATTACAATGTTACTGAAGAAGGCAACTGGGAAGAGGAACAAACGAATATTCTCCGTAAAACCATCAACGACGATGATTTAATACAGAAATTCGGGATTGATGCAGAAACCCTATACAATAAGGTAGAAGTTACCAAAGCTAAACTATTAGCCGAGCGAGATAAACGTGTTAGGCCGGGTTTGGATGATAAATGCTTAACCGCCTGGAACGGGATGATGATTAAAGCCCTGGCCGATGCAGCAACAGTTTTAAACCATAAACCTTATTACGACAAGGCTTCGGCGGCAGCGCAGTTCATCTTAACTAACTTGATGTCCGAAGAAGGTGGTTTATACCGTAACTACAAAAACGGAAAAGCTTCTATTACCGGTTTCCTTGATGATTATGCTTTTCTGATTGAAGCTTTAATTACCCTTTACGAATATGATTTTGAGGAAAAGTGGCTGGATGAAGCCAAAAGTTTGACTGATTATGTATTGGCTAACTTCGTTGATGCCGATTCACCCATGCTCTTTTATACCTCTGCCGAAGGAGAGGATTTAATTGCCCGTAAACACGAGGTAATGGATAACGTAATTCCGGCCTCGAACTCTGCCATGGCACAGAACCTTAAAAAACTTGGACTGCTTTTTGATCTGGAAAATTATACCGAAAAAGCTGCAGAAATGCTTGCTGCGGTAAAACCTAAGATTAAAACCTACGGTTCGGCTTATTCTAACTGGGCCATACAGTTATTAAGCGAAGTTTATAGCACGAACGAAATTGCCATTACCGGATCAGCAACCGAAGCAATTAAATTGGAATTAGGCGGGCATTACATTCCTAACAAAATTGTATTGGGTGGAACAAAAAGTAACCTGCCGCTGTTAAAAGGTAAGCAAAGCAATGAAACAAAAGTTTATATTTGCCGAAATAAAGTATGCCAGTTACCGGTTAACACTGTTGAGGAAGCATTAGCGTATTTACAATAAAGAAAAATAGATGAATATTTCACCAAACTCAGTAGTCGCATTAACTTACGAATTGCATACTACTAACGAAGAAGGACAACAGGTTTTTGTAGAAAAAGCCGATGAGCAAAATCCTTTAGTATTTTTATATGGCGTAGGCATGATGTTGCCTAAATTTGAAGAGCATTTAACTGGCTTAAAAACTGGTGATGAATATGCTTTCGAATTATCTGCTGAAGATGGTTACGGTACAATTGATCCAGGTGCTTTTGCAGATTTGCCAAAAACCATGTTCACAGAAGCTGGTGGCGAATTGCCAAATGTTGGTGATGTGATTCCTTTGCAGGATAACAACGGTAACCAGTTCAGAGCAGGTGTTACTGCTGTACACGAAGATACCATTTCTGTAGACTTAAACCACCCAATGGCAGGTAAAAACCTGGTATTTAACGGTGTGATTTTAAACGTACGCGAAGCTACTCAGGATGAGTTGGCACATGGTCATGCACATGGTGCTGATGGTCATTCAGGTCACTAATTGATCGATAAATAAGATATGGAAAGCTCAGGAATAAACGCCTGAGCTTTTTGTTTTAAAGGTTTAATCCTCGAAAACCTCTTCCAGTATAAGTGTGAAGCCTGGTAAAATGCTGGTGGTTACTTTCTCACCACTAGTTAGTAGTTTGGTAGGTTTAAATTTTCCTTCTTCATCAAGAATATACCTGAAGAATGTTTTATCAGAAGTGCTTACAATCCAATATTCTTTAACACCGGCTTCTTCGTAAACTTCATATTTGTTAACTAGTTCCTTTTTATTATTGCCTGGCGATAAAATTTCTACTACAATATCGGGTGCACCTATACAACCTTGCTTATCCAGCTTTTCCTGATCACAAATTACAACAATATCTGGCTGAACAACTGTGATAACTTCATTGTTCTCATGTGTTTTCTTAGCCAATCGTATATCAAAAGGTGCAGTGTAAACTTCACATTGGTGACCTTTTAATGTATTGTAGATCGGATTATATATCCTTCCTAAATTTTTTTGGTTTAAACGCGAAGCAGCGGGACTCATTCTGAAAACATGTCCTTTAATAATTTCCAAACGTTCTTCAAAAGTAAAATGCAAATAATCGGCATAGCCATAACAGCCAGCAAAATCTACTTAGTTAACAGTTTGAATGGGAGGAAGCTCTTCTTCAGTTGGATATGGTTTAATATTTTTCATAGTGGCGTTAACCAAATATAATAAATATTAAACGATTGGCTAAAAATCGATCTTCAAACGTAAGCCGCCATTGGTAAGGTTCAGGTTTTCTTTAGAGAAAGTTTTCATTGGTAACCTTAAAAAAGGCTCGATTGAAATGTTATTCTTTTTCGAAATTTTCTGCTTATAACCCAGTGAGAAATTATAAAACCCGATGTATTTATCCGGATCTATATTGTTTTCGGGCTGCGGCTCCGTTGTTTTCTCCTGTACAATCAGCATTTTCTGATCGGCCAACCCATTTGCTGTAGAATAAGAAACATTTTGCACCTGATTAACAATATAATTATTCTGCTGGCTGTTGTTGATTACAGCCAATGCCGAAATACCAACACCAGTATAAAGTTTATCGCTAATGTTATATTTTAATTCCAAAGGAATGTTTATTCCGCGCACTTTGGCATCAACCGAAGTCAAATTTTTGCCCGATAAGCTTTGAGGAGCCTGAGCGTTCAGTGATTCGGTGGTACTGATTGAGGCATAAGAAACGCCAGAACTGATCGACAGTTTATTGGCTATGGCATATGATAGGGAAACACCATAGTTCATGGTTACCTTATTGTCATTTCCCATAGAAGGGGCTACATAAACATCGGGTGTCCATTTAGATGGCTGGCCTGTTTTCGAAACCGGCTTATTTTGATTATCGCGACTATCCTGCGCCAACAAATCCTCAAATTTCAATTTTTGGACTGTAGGAGAAGCAGTTTTTTTCTGCGTGCTTAAAATATCGATAGGTTTTACCGAAAAATTAACCAGATTAATTGCTTTAAGGGTATTATTGAGTAGGTTATTATTGGTTAAGTGAGTTTCTTCAGGGATTTGAAGCGCAGCATAGTTTGTGCTTTCGGCTGCTAAAGGTTTTATGTCACTTGTATTTGGAGTATTTCTGTTAATGGATAAAAGTGCCTCATTAGTACCATTAGGGTTGGTTACCTTTGCAGCATTTTCTTTGATTTCTATATTTTTATCAGCTGTTGCTTTAGTATTACTGTTATTATGTTGCTCTGCATGAGGTTTTACTGAAAGGGTATCATTTTTTTGTTCCTGTGTGTTAAGTGCAAAAAATACTCCGCCAAATACAAAAATTAAGGCAGCAGCTGCCCATAACGGCCAAAAAGCAATGCGTCGTTTCTTTTCTTCTTTTCCTGAAAAGCGCTCCCAGGCCCCCGCAGGATATTGTTCCTCGTGGTTTTGAAGCTGTGATTTGATATGCTCAATTAATTCCTTATCCATTTTTTTCATATGAATTAACCAAGGTATTTAGGTAAAGGGTACGTAACTTATTTTTAGAGCGTGTTAAATAAACACGGCTCGAACTCTCGGGGATATTTAGCATTTTCGATATCTCATCGTGTGCAAAACCTTCAATTTCATATAAGTTAAATACCAGTCTCTGCGTATCTGGTAAGTGATTTAGTAAGTTCAAAATATCATTAACATGAAGTTCGGAGGCTACTGAAACATGGGTAACCGGATGTTCGTGTTCTGCCAGATCATCAACATAAAACTGAATTTTCGAACTCCGTAATTTATCTATAGCTGTACGCGAAGCAATCTGCGCAATCCAGCCTTTAAACGAACGCTGTAATTCTTCGGGGTTTTTAGGTGGTTTGAAAGTGCCTACATGCTTGAAAATTTTGATAAACGTGTCATTTACAAGCTCTTCACTGTCCGAAGGGTTCTTGGTGTACCTTAAAATAATGCCCATTAAATAGCCATAAAATGATTTATACATCATTTCTTTACAGCCATTGTCGTTTTTTACACAGCCTTTTAAAATTTCGTCAAAACTGAGTATTTTTTTTACCACCCCTGTAAAGGACTATTTATTAAAGGTTTATCATGATTAATTTTTACAAATTTAAGAAAATAACACTGCCCAAAATGATGTGCAGTGTCATTTTCAGTTTTCCACAGGTAGAGTAGATTATTTGTTTGTCATAACCGACAAACCAACTCCTGTACTATCGGTTTTAGATGATAACCCTTTAGCCCAGATAGTATAAATTTTTCCTTTTTCAATTTTTACAGCAGGTAAAGTAGCTTTAACTGTTCCACCTTGTTTAAGCTGGAAAGTGTAGCTGTCGTTAGGTGCAATGTTGGTAAAGGTTGTAAATTCTTTAAATGCTTTAGCTGTAAATAATGGTGCATCAGTACCTGAAACAGCCAAATCAAAAGGGCTCGAACCCGGGCTTAAGTTTACAAAACGAACTTTAGCTTTGTCGGTTTCAGGTGCTTTTAAATCATCTTCCAAAACCAAAAGCTTGGTCGATTTTAAAGTGTCAACCACGAAAACAGAATAAAAGGATCCTGATTTTAAGGTTGCTGTAGCTGTAGTTAAATATTTTAATGAATCTTTTTTAGCTACTCCAACCAATCTTGTACCTGGATAAGCAGCATAGTAGCCTAAATCTTTGGTATAGGTAAAGCTGTTTATTTTTTGGTTGTCCAGAATAAAATCTAAGGCTGCTGTTCCTGGCGATGCGTGTACGAAGCCAATACCGGCAGCTTCGATCGGATCGTTGTTAAAATCTTTTTTACAGGCAGTTATAGTTAATGTAATTGCTAGGAGAGAGAAAATAATTTTAGTAGTGATACCGAAGTTTTTCAAATTAGTTTTCATTTTAATGTTTTAAATCAATTTTTTGAACAAAATTGGTTAATGGCCATTAACGCTTTTTTCTTGTAAAACGATTAAGGCAATGAAAACGCTACAGCAGGATGAGAATTTTTTTAAAAAAGAAAGCCGCCCAGAAAAATCGGGGCGGCTCATTAAATATATTTTTATGTTTTACGAATACATTTCTTCGCGTAGTTTGGCAACATCTGCATTGTTAATGTACTCATCGTAAGTCATTAACTTATCAATAGTACCTTTTGGCGTAATTTCTATAATCCGGTTGGCAACAGTTTCGGTTAACTGGTGATCTCGCGAAGTAAACAATATCGCACCTTTAAAATCTTTCATACCGTTGTTTAATGCTTCAATCGATTCTAAGTCAAGGTGGTTGGTTGGCTCATCAAACATTAGTAAGTTAGCTTGTTGTAACATCATTCTCGAGAACATACAACGCATTTTCTCTCCTCCTGATAATACCTTAACGTTTTTCAATACTTCCTCGCCTGAGAATAACATACGGCCTAAAAAGCTACGTACAAATTGCTCATCGGCATCAGTTCCAGAGTATTCGCGTAACCAATCTACAAGGTTTTCGTCTTTTCCGGCAAAATACTCAGAGTTATCGTTCGGGATATCGGCAGTACTGATGGTAACACCCCATTTAAATTCACCTTTATGTTTTGCATCGCGACCGGTTAATACATCGTAAAACGCTGCGGTAGCCAAACTGTTTTGTGATAAAATGGCAATCTTATCGCCTTTATTTACCATGAAAGTGATTTTGTCGAACAATACACCGTCATTTCCGGTTTTACCTAAGTTTTCAACCTGTAAAATCTGGTCACCAGCCTCACGGCCGGTATTGTTGAATATAATGGCCGGATATTTACGGCTCGATGCCTTAATTTCGGTAATATCAATCTTATCTAAAGCCTTTTTACGCGAAGTAGCCTGCTTTGATTTCGAAGCATTTGCACTAAACCTGCGGATAAATTCCTGCAACTCCTTCACTTTATCTTCCATTTTCTTGTTCTGGTCGCTACGTTGTTTTAACGCCAGCTGACTAGATTCGTACCAGAAGGTATAGTTACCGGTGTAGATGCTCATTTTAGCAAAATCGATATCTACAATATGCGTACAAACAGCATCTAAAAAGTGCCTGTCGTGCGATACAACCAATACAATATTCTGGTAATCGGCTAAAAAGTTCTCTAACCAGGCAATGGTTTCAATGTCCAAATCGTTGGTTGGCTCATCCAGTAATAAGATATCGGGGTTACCAAACAAGGCCTGGGCCAATAATACACGTACTTTTTGTGTGTTATCGAGCTCTTTTAATAATTTATAATGGTTATCTTCAGTTATGCCTAAGTTACTCAACATGGTTGCAGCGTTACTTTCCATGTTCCAGCCATCCATTTCAGCAAAAAGATTTTCCAGCTCTCCGGCACGTTCGCCATCCTTCTCGGTAAAATCTTCTTTCATGTAAATGGCATCTTTCTCTTTCATAATGGCATAAAGCTCTTTATGACCGATCATAACTGTTTCTAATACCGAAAACTCGTCAAATTCGTAGTGGTTCTGTTTTAAAACCGCCATTCTTTCGCCCGGAGTAAAAGCAACACTGCCCGAAGTTTGGCTAACTTCTCCTGATAAAATTTTTAGAAAAGTAGATTTACCTGCGCCGTTAGCCCCAATTACCCCATAGCAGTTGCCCTGGGTAAATTTTAAGTTAACATCCTCAAATAATGTGCGTTTGCCGTATCGTAACGATAAATTAGAAACTGAAATCATGCTATAATTGAAATAAGGCGCAAAGATAGGCAAAAAGGTTGAGGGTAGGAAAGTAGAAGGCTAAAAGTTGGAAAGTTATAAAATTGAAAGGTTAAAAGGCAGGAAGGTTGAAGGCGGAAGGTATTGAAAAAACAATAAGGTGTAATCTGTTAATCTGTGGCAAAACATTTATTTTAGCCTCATGGAAAACCATCCGCTACTCGAAACCATCAAAACTACCCTCCAAAAAAATAAAGTAGAAAAACTGGCTGCCGTTGCATCTGAAGATACTTTTTCTGTTAAAGATTTAATTGATATCA
The DNA here is from genome assembly GCF_003852395.1 of Pedobacter sp. KBW01. Classification (NCBI taxonomy): domain Bacteria; kingdom Pseudomonadati; phylum Bacteroidota; class Sphingobacteriia; order Sphingobacteriales; family Sphingobacteriaceae; genus Pedobacter; species Pedobacter sp. KBW01. Next base: position 180,016 of record NZ_QAJQ01000019.1, on the reverse strand, counting down.
GTTTTTACGCGGATGAACAGATTGGTTTCAGGGCTGCCTGGATTTTAGAAAATGTATATTCTAGTCACCAGAAGAGGTTTTTGCCCCACACCCTTTATTTTCTGGAGAAGTTTCCGCTCCAAACCAATTTTTCGGCCTTACGGCATTTTGTTAAAATCCTGGCCTTTATGACAAAGAAAAATGCATCGCCAGAAATAAAGGAAATCATTGGTAATTACGATACCGACCATTTGGTTGAAGTGGTTTTTAGCTGGTTAATTGATGAAAAGGTACCCGTAGCCATTAAATCGCATTGTTTGAATATCCTGGCTAATTTAAATACGAAGCATAACTGGATTAAAGACGAACTGGTGGAAACAATGGATTTTTTAGTCGATAAAGAGAGTATTGCTTTTTTTGCAAAAGTTAAACAGATCAGGAAACAGTTATCAGTTAGCAGGTTATAATTTGCAATTAAATAGTTTGCGGTTTTCAGTTAGTTAAACGTCAAATCTAGCCTTAAACCTTCTGTTTTCCGTCTTTTACCTTATATTTACCACATGAGTACTACTTACGAAATTGTATCAAAAGTTATAAAAGAACGCCGCAGTATTTTTCCAGCGAGTTATATTAAGAAAGAGATTCCTGTTGAATTGATTAACCAGATTTTAGAAACCGCTAATTATGCGCCAACACATAAATTAACGGAACCCTGGCGTTTTGTGGTGATCAGAAAGGCTGGCTTAGCTAAATTGGGAGAAGAATTAGTTCGTTTGTATAAAGCTTTGGTGACTCCACAACAGTTTTTGCAGAAGAAATACGATAGTTTTGCCGAAAAAACGAGTCAGGCAGATTGTATTATTGCCATTAATATGCAGGTAAGCGGTAAAATACCAGAGTGGGAAGAATTGGCAGCCGTGGCTTGTGCCGTACAAAACATGGCGATTACAGCTGAGAGTTTAAAAGTTGGCGCTTACTGGAGTTCACCACCACTGATTGATGATTTGGGCGATTTCTTAAAACTGAAAGAAAACGAAAAATGCATCGGACTGTTTTACATGGGCTACCACAACGAAAAACCATGGGAGCCGAACCGTGGACCGATTGCCGAAAAGGTGAGCTGGATTGAAGAGTAGTTTATTGGTTGATAGCTGATGGATTATAGTCAATAGCCCATGGTTAATTTTGCTTACAGTTTGTTATCTTGCACCTTTACGTTTTCCATTTGATCCTGATATGCTAAATCCACTCGATCAATATTTCGAACAAAAAGATGAACCTGTTAAAAGCTGCCTGCAGTATTTAAGGTTGCTTTTAATTGGTTATGCCGGTATTACCGAGCATTGGAAATACGGCATGCCTTTCTATTATCATAAAGGAAAAATGTTCTGCTATCTTTGGATACACAAAAAACTCCATCAGCCTTATATTGGTTTGGTAGATGGAAAGCGCATTGAACACGAAGATTTATTACAGGAAAAAAGAGCCCGAATGAAGATTTTATTAATCAACCACCTGGATGATATTCCCAAAGCGAAGATCGAATCCATTTTGGAACAGGCTTTTGCATTTCGAAAGTAAATCTTCCATCTTACCCCATCTATTTTACATTATTTCATTTTCCAATATGTCTGCTTTAAAGTCGAATTTATATCAATTGTGTTTAACCTTCATTCAAAAAAGAATAGAAAATATAACCTATTCAATGGAGCAGGCACGCCAGGCTTCGAACGATGACACCAAGAGTAGTGCTGGTGATAAATACGAAACTACACGCGAAATGATGCAGCAAGAAATGGATCGTAACAGTAAATTGTTGTACGAAGCGGGGCAACAGAAAATAGCCTTGCAACAGCTTGAAAATGTAGAATCCATTAAGGTGGTAAAAAATGGTAGCATAGTTTTAACCTCTGAGGGTAATTTTTACATCAGCATTAGTGCGGGTGAACTAAATGTAGATGGACAGAAATTCTTCGCGGTATCGCAAGCTTCGCCTATTGGTAAAGCGTTGATTGGTAAAGCCAAAAATGAGGGCTTTAAGTTTAATGGGAAAGAATACCTGGTAAAAGAAATACTTTAAGATTGTAATGGGATATTAAAATCTGGGAATAAATCTGTTTAATCTGCGGGAATGATTTATTAATATTTATTCCCGCTGATTAAGGTGGTAAACGCAGAAAACATCAGTTCGCAATAGGCACTACGCAGTTTTTATGCTCGAGCTCGTTTTTAACGAGTGCGTTATAATTAAGCGTTTAAAACGCGATAAAATTTATTTCAAACCCATTCTTGCTGCAAAAGCAGGCAACAGGTAAGGTTTTAGTTCTGTAAAGGGAATAAACACCACAATCTGTCCCTGTGCGTAGCTGGCCACTTCGTAAGGGTTGTACATAAAAGCAAGGCCGCTGCTATTGAAGTAAAAGTTCTTGTTCGGCTTTAAATAATTATCGAACAAAACCGTGTTTAAAGCGTCGGCTGCTTTAACGTTATATTCTTTTCTGAAGTTTTTCTCTAAAATGCGCTGTAAGGTATTTGAGTCAATTTTGATTAAATCGCTCAAAATCATTTGTTTTTTGTTTTGGACATCCAAGCAATACATGGTACTGCTGTAATTGCCGTGTGCCCCTCCGGTATAGCTATCTGCTAAAAAATCGATAACTATATAACCGTTTCTATTGTAATTTATGCTTTGTTGGCTATTATTGGTGTAGTTCATCCAGGCCTCAAAATCGTCGGTTCTGCCATTTTTTTGCTGATCGGCTACTTCGCTTTTGTAATCCTTAAAGTAAGCCTCGGCTATAGCTTTAAAACCAATCTCGCGATCTACATTATTTTTAATTCCTGATATGCGTTTTAGTTCGGTATTAAGCCAACTAGCCTGCTCATCTTGTTTTTTAGGCTGTAGATATTCAAAACTGATCTGTGCTGAAGGCGATTTTGTTTTATTGGCAAAAGCCTTCGCCGAGTCCTGGTAAATGCCTGCTGTAAATTCGTAGCTGCCTTCAGGATACTCTTCTGTAAGTAAAATCTGGTGCGTTTTGGTTTTATCACCACTTTGCCAGGTGCCCTTAAATCCGTTGCCAGTCCATTTTAACGAAAGGTGTGGTTGTTTGCCATTCTGATCGAAATAATAATCGTAAAAGCTGTTCTCACGTAGCACTACGCTATCCTTACCAATTAAGGTATCGCTTGCCAAATTTAACCACGAACCGTCGTAATAATAGTTTCCATCATAATCTCCGTTTACCTTTTGCAGGTTCATTACTACCGGTTTACCGGCAATGGTACCTTTTAAACGTTTGTAAAAGTTTTCGGGTAAAGCGGTTTCGGTTGTTTTAGTACTGTCGGTACTTTCGTTATTTGCTGTGCTGTTTTTAGCATTGTTACAGGCTGATACAATCAGCAATCCGAAAAGGCAAAGAGGAAGAAGATATTTCATAAGGCAACCATTAATTTGCTTATAACTTACAGTCGAAACTAGGGTTTTGTTTTATTAAAGCTCTTGTTAATGCTGTAATAAAGGTTTTTGGCGGTATATCTTCCCGGGTCAATGATACGTCTGATTGTGTACAGCGGATAGTTTTCATCGCGTGCAGTCGATAAAATAAAGGCAGCCTTAAAACCATGTTCCTTCAGTTTATGCAGGTTTGCCGCTTTGTATACACCATATGGATAGGCGAAATATTCCACTTTTTTACCCGTAATTTCTTCCAGTTTTTTAGTCGGTTCATCAATCTGGGTTTTCCAGTCTTCATCAGTAAACTGGGCAAAGTTTTTATGATCGTAAGTGTGACTGGCAATGGTATTTCCTTCGTCGGCAAGCTGTTTAATCTGCTCTTTAGTCATGTAATTGATGCGGCCTTTTCTACCAATCGATACCGTCATGATAAAATAAACCCCCTTAAAACCGTGTTTTTTCAAAGTAGTAGCGCCAACGGTAAATTGATCTTCATCGGTATCATCAAACGTGATCATGATGGGTTTCTCCGGTAGTTTGGTTCCATACACCAGGTAATCGTAAAGCTGATCGGGCAAAATAGAATGATAACCGCTATCTGCCAGCATTTTCATGTGCTCCCTGAATTTATCGGGCGCAATGATATCATCGTGCGCCCTTTTGCTGTCGCTGGCAGTTGTATTTCTAATTTGGTGATAGCACAAAACCGGAACTTCCCTGCGCGCCAGTATCGTCTTAGCGCCTGCAGGTTTGGTATTGGCCGAATCAATTTTTGCTGTTTCTGTAGCCGTTTTTGCAGCAGGTTTTTCCTTTGCTGCATTTGAGGGCTGACATGAAGCGAATAACAGTGACGAAATAGCACTGTAGAGCAGAAAGTTTTTCATGTTCCTTTGAAAATAGTAAAGAAATTAAAAGCTGTTCTTAATACTGTTGCTTAATGTTTTTGGCGACCAGTAACCACTTGCAATAATACGACGGATGGTAAACAATGGGTCTTTTTCATCGCGTTTGGTTGAAAGTTGGTAAGCCATTCTGAAACCACGTTTTTTCAGTTCAGGAATACCTTCTGCATTCCATAAGCCAAAAGGGTAAGCAAACTCAGTCATTTTTTTGCCTGTAATTTCTTCCAGTTTTTTTGTTGGTTTATCCAGTTGCTCTTCCCAGTCTTTACCAGCATATTTTTTAAAGTTTTTATGGTCGTAAGTGTGGCTGCCAATTACATTTCCTTCATCAGAAAGCTGTTTAATCTGCTCTTTAGACATGTAATCAACAAATTTGCCTTTTTTGCCGATTGAAACCGTCATAATAAAATAAACCGCTTTATAGCCTAACTTATCTAAAGTAGGACGAACAATGGTAAACTGATCCAGATCGGTATCATCAAAAGTTAACATGATGGGTTTGCTTGGCAGGGCTGCGCCGGTGTTCAGGTAAGCATAAAGCTGATCGGGCAGGATGGTATGATAGCCGCTATCTGCCAGCATTTTCATCTGATCTTTAAAATTCTGGATCTCTACAATATAGTCTTTACCCACTTTTCCATCGGTTGGTTTCCAGTTTCTAACCTGGTGGTAGCATAAAATAGGCACTTGTTTTCTGGCTAAAATGGTTTTCGCATCAGCCACTTTTATTTTAGAAACATCGACTGCAGCGGCTCCTGCATTTTCAGTTGCCTGAGCAGTTTTTACAGTCGAATCTTTTCCTGTTGAACTTTCTGTTTGTGATTTAGATTGGCAGCTGGCGAATAGGATTGCACCTGCTGTTAATAACGTTAGTAAGCTGTATTTCATAGTGATAATATATGTTGCAAAACTATAAAATCCCTTAGTTATTTTATATCAAATGTAATGTTGTTGAAAATTATTTGTGCCCGGACGATATTTAAATTAGCTATCGTTTTTATTACAAAATTTCACGGCTTAATCGGCTTTAATTAAATAATTTAGCCGCTCCAAACAATTATTCATGAATAAACTTTATAAACTACTTGTTTGCGCGCAGTTTTTGTCGTTAACTGTTGTTGCACAAACCAAAACATTTACCATTACTGAGAATATTCAGTCACAACCTAAGGCAAATTATCAGCTTGCATCACGTTTTTCGCCAAATAAACTCAAAAAAATGGTGTATTCTACTGCTGTAGACCCACATTGGTTAAAATTGAGCAATCGTTTTTGGTACACTTTCGAAAGCCCGAAAGGCAAATTCTGGTACCTGGTTGATCCGGCTGCCAAAAGCAAAAAAACAATGTTCGATAATGCTAAACTGGCTGCAGATATTACCTTGATTGTACGCGATCCTTTCGATGCCGAGCATTTGCCTTTAGAAAACCTGAAATTTGCTCCTGATGAAAAGAGTATATCTTTCGAAATTAAAAGTACAGTTGATGAGCTGAAAAAAGACCGGAAGGATAAAAAAGCAGCCGATTCGATGCAAAAGAAAATCTATTCTTTTAAATATGAGCTGGCATCGGCAAAACTTACTGAAATCCCAAATTTTAGTAAGCCAAAACCAAAACCATCATGGGGTTCTGTAGCGCCCGATTCATCGGCTATTATCTTTTCACGCAATTATAACCTGTATTGGATGGATAAAGAAAACTACAAAAAGGCCGTTAAAAACGAAGAAGACAGCACTATTGTAGAACACCAGTTAACTAAAGATGGTGTTAAGTTTTATTCGTACGGAAGTGACGGAGATGGCGAAAATAATGTAGAGAACGAAAAAAACAATAAGAAACGCCGCGGTGCTTATGTACTTTGGTCGCCTAATTCGAAGTATTTTGTGTTAGATCGTACCGATTCGCGCAAGGTGAAAGACCTTTGGGTAATCAATAGTGTTACTGCCGGTCGGCCAACTTTAGAAACCTATAAGTATCAGATGCCTGGCGAGGCAGAAGCCCCTCAGGATGAAGTATTATTGTTTGATTTCAATGCAAAAACCTATAAAAAACTAAGTGTTGCTGCATTCAAAGATCAGAGTATTTCGGTTTGGAGTAAACCAGTTTTAAATAAAGACCGCGATAACGAATTCCGTCCATCAGTTTGGTTGGGTAACGACAGCCACTTCTATTTTTCGCGTACCAGCCGCGATTTAAAACGCATTGACATTGGTACAGTTGATATCGCCACAGGTAAAGTTACCCCTATAATCGATGAACGTTTTAATACTTATGTTGAAGTAAACCGCCCTGGTTTGGTAAACGATGGTAAAGAGCTGATCCATTGGAGCGAGCGTGATGGCTGGGCGCATTTTTATCTTTTTGATGAAAATGGTAAACTGAAGAACCAGATCACAAAAGGAGCTTTTCACTGCGAAAGTATTGTAAACATCGACGAGAAAAAGCGTGTGCTTTATTTTACTGCAAATGGGAGGGAAGGGAAAGAAGATCCTTACTATTTGCATTTATACAGCATTAATTTTGATGGTTCGAACATGAAGTTATTAAACGCGGGCGATTTTGATCATGCCAGTAACATGAACGATAACAATTCTTTCTTTGTTGATAACTACTCGAGGGTAAATACGGCGCCAAAATCTACTTTGTATGATGGTTCTGGTAAAAAAGTAATGGAGCTCGAAACTACCGATATTTCTTTGCTGGTAGCTGCCGGTTATAAATTTCCTGAGCCGTTTAAAGTAAAGGCTGATGATGGGATTACCGATTTATATGGCGTAATGTATAAACCTTTTGATTTCGATCCGAATAAAAAATATCCGATTATTGAGTATGTGTATCCAGGCCCACAAACAGAGGCGGTTAATAAAGCTTTTAGCAAAAGCATGGACCGCACCGAGCGCCTGGCACAATTTGGCTACATCGTAATCACAGTAGGTAACCGCGGTGGTAATCCTTCGCGTTCCAAATGGTACCATACTTACGGTTATGGAAACCTGCGCGATTACGGTTTAGCTGATAAGAAAACGGCTGTTGAGCAACTGGCCTCAAAATATGCTTTCATTGATGATACTAGAGTGGGCATTACAGGGCACTCTGGCGGTGGATTCATGTCTACAGCTGCAATGTTGGTTTACCCCGATTTCTTTAAAGCTGCTGTATCTAATGCCGGAAATCACGATAACAGCATTTACAACCGTTGGTGGAGTGAGAAACATCATGGTGTAAAAGAAACCATTTCTTTGAAAGGCGATACTTCATTTAAATATAGCATCGATAAAAACCCTGATTTGGCGAAGAACCTTAAGGGCCATTTATTGCTGATGCACGGTGATGTTGATAACAACGTGCACCCTGCAAACTCAATCCGTGTGGCTAATGCTTTAATGAAAGCTGGCAAACGTTTCGATTTTCTGCTAATTCCGGGGCAACGCCATGCTTTTGGCGATATGACAGAATATGCGTTCTGGAAACTGGCCGATCATTTTAACAAATATTTAATCGGTGATTTTTCAACCCCAAGTGATGTTGACCTGGTAGAAATGGACCGCGATATTGAACAGAACGGGAAGTAATTTTTAGTTATTGAATAATTTAAGAGATGCCTTGTGGAAACACAGGGCATTTTTTATGCTTTTTAAGGTGGTATGGCCACGGATGCACGGAAAAACACTGAGGTTTTGAGTTGTGATGCTACCGCCATGGTTTGTGTCACACAAACCATCATCTGCCTGCCCCGGAAAAACAAAAAAGGTTCCGAATCGCATTCGGAACCTTTAAGGTAATTAGCTGATCTGATTTGTTTTTTACTTGTAAAGGTAGTTTACCGCAATTACGTCGTTTGCATTAAAAGTACGGTTACCACCATTAGAGCAGGCTAGCATAAATGATGCTGCATCTGGTTGTGAAGGTGTACCCGGAATTCTTACCGCTCCCACTGTAGATTTACCTTCATTTCCTGCGCCACTAGCACCACAGCTAAATGCACGGTTCATGTAATCGGTGTGACGGAAACCAATACAGTGTCCTACTTCGTGCTGGATCACAGAAGCGAGGTACAATAAATTTGGATTGGTGCCATAAGCTGCCGCGTTGGTATTCATTTTGATCTGATTATAAGGATTACCTGAAGCGGTTGGGAAACCTGCTGAACCTAAAGTTATGAAACCGCCGCTAGGGCCCTCGTTAAAGCCAACCACATCAATGTTGCCGGTTGCACCGGTAGCCGCTCTCTGGAAGGTTATACGTAAACCCAAAGAGTTATACCTCGAAATCATGGTATTTACCGCATCGCTGTACACCTGTGGCAAGTTGGTTACTGATACGGTAATTACCCGAGGTAGTGCTTTAACTGTATTTGTGGTTCTGTATTGCTCAGTTTCAGCAATATTCAAATTGGCATCTGTCGAAACTTCCGTTAAATTGTCTTCTGTTAACAGGATATCTCCTTCAACTAAATAGCCGCCGTCTACTTTACGGATATTATCGGTACTAAAACCCAATGTTTTGATCTGAGAAAGGGTATTGTTTGAAATATCAGTTTTGTTCTCTACTGCATTTTCTGTATTATTACTCTTACAGGAGTATAGAGCGGTGGATAGAAGGCACGCGGCTGCCAATGATAAAAATCTGGTGTTTTTCATTTCTGTTAGGTTTAAATGAATAATGATTAAATAAGTTAGTTAATAATGTTTGCTAATTACCTTATAAATACTAATTTAGAGAAGAATTGTGATGTAAGCAAAATTTTACAATAAAATATTCTTGAAAGTCAGTACTGTATTTTTAGTTATACTAATTTGTCTTTGTGTAAGCGCTTTAAATGCACAATCACAACCAGGTGGAGTAGATAAAAATTTTCAAAAATTTATTTCCACAAAAGGTAATATTGAAATATTACCGCCGAACGAGCTGTTGTTGGTGCGGTTTAACCATGCTTTAACTGCAAGTGAAATTCAATTGTTAAAACCTAAAAAGAAACTCTCCGGCGATTACTTTATCGTTGAGAAAGGTGCTATTTCAATGCTTTCACCCAGCCTCGTTTTTCAAGGACCTGCCAATGGCTTGTGGAAGGTAAGCGATGGGTTGATGAAAGTGCTGAATAAAGGCAATAAAAAAGGCGACTCGGTGCTGGTTAGGCTTGTCGTTAAAAATTTAACTGCTTCGCCAGGCTTCCTTCAAAATTTAAAGGTAATCTCGGTTGACCTTGCGAATAATATCTGTAGAGTCTATATTTTACCTGATGATCTAATGCTGGTTTTGGCACACAATGAAGTGTTGTATGCTGATATTATAGCGGTTGCCAAAGAAGAAGTGGTAATTAATGGATTAGATTTAGGGCTGAACCAGATTGCCAATGCCCACAGTCTGTTTCCCGGTATCGATGGATCGGGAATCAATCTTTCCCTTAAAGAAGGGATGTACGATGTGACTGATCTTGATATTTTAGGGAAAACGGTAGCAGGAGCAACGCTCACAGGTAAAGCAACCTCGCATGCCACTACTATGGCAACTTTGGCTATAGGTAATGGCAATTCCTTTATTCGGGGTTTGGGAGCTGCCCCAAAAGCAAAACTGGCGTTTTCGAGTTTCGAAAATCTGATGCCTGATTTGCCTGGCGATTTGAATAAATTTCAGATTCGGATTCAAAACCATTCGTATGGTGTGGGCATTGATAATAATTATGGTATCGAAGCTGCTGCATATGATAGACAGGTTTTTGAAAACGATACTTTAATCCACGTTTTTTCGGCCGGTAATAGCGGTACACAAACACCATCTGCAGGGTTTTATCAAGGCATTGCCGCCAGGGCCAATTTAACCGGTAATTTTAAGCAGGCTAAAAATGTATTGGTTATTGGTGGCGTAAACAGGGAAAATGTTTCCGAAAACTTAAGCAGTAAAGGCCCTGCTTACGATGGACGTATAAAGCCAGAGCTGGTGGCTTTGGGCGAGGATGGTACTTCAGGTTCTGCTGCCATTACCAGTGGATCGGTTGTGCTTTTAGAGCAGTTTTATCGCCAGAAGTTTAAAAAGGCTCCTTCAGCTTCGCTCGTTAAGGCTGCTTTGATTAATGCCGCTGATGATTTGGGTACCCCACAGGTAGATTATGTATACGGCTACGGAAAACTGAATGTGGCGCAGTCTTTAAAAACTTTGGACGAAGATAGGGTTGCTGTATATACAGTTGCCAAAGCACAGGAATTGATTATTCCCTTAAACGTTCCGGCCAATGTAGCAGAGGTTAAAGTAACAATAGTTTGGAACGATCCGGCTGCGGTGGTAAACGCGTCGCAGGGTCTGGTAAATGGCTTAGACCTGAGTCTCGAAAATCCGGGAGGGAGTGTAACTCTACCTTGGGTGTTAAACGGCGCAGCTAACCTAAATGCACTTTCTGAGCCTGCAGTGCGTAAGGCCGATCTGATTAACAATATTCAACAGGTTACCCTGGAGAATCCATCAGCAGGGAGTTTTAAAATTCATATAAAAGGAGGCCGCATTACGCAAGGCATCCAGCAGAATTTTGCTTTGGCTTACAGCTTCAAACTTAAAAATGCCTTTTCCTTTATCACACCCGAAAAAGACGGTAGCTTTTTTGCCGCCGAAAGCAATTATATCCGTTGGGATAATACCTATACCTCCCAATCGGGCAATTTAACGGTGAGCTACGATGAAGGTTTAACCTGGAAAACGATTGCTTCGGGCATCGATTTAAGCAGGGGTTTTTATAACTGGATTGCTCCAGATCAGTTCTCGAAAGCCATATTGAAGATGGAAGTGGAAGGAAATATAATTTTTAGTCCCTCTTTTGTGATTTCGAGTCCCAGGGAGCTAAAAGTAGGCTATGTATGTAGCGACGGTGTAGTTTTAAACTGGAATCCCCAGTCTGGTGCAAAAGATTATACCATATATGGTTTGGTTAACAATGTATTAATGCCGGTTTTAAATGTAACTGACACCTTAACTAAAATAGACAGGAGCAAAGTAAACAGTAACTATTTTGCTGTGGCCGCAAATGGCACTGGTTTTACTGGATTAAAGAGTTACACTATCGATTACACGCAACAGGGTATTGCCTGTTATGTAAGAAATTTATCGGCTAATAACACCAGTGACGATAAAATAAGACTCGATTTAAGTATCGGTACCACAATCGATATTAAAAATATCATTTGGGAGAAACAAACTGGTGTAAATACCTACACCGTTTTGAAGCAAACACTGCCAGTTCAAAACCAGCTCGATTACAGTATTTTTGATGAAAAGCCCAAGCCGGGTATACAGTTTTACCGTGTTACTTTCGAAACCGCCAATGGCAAGTACACCAGCGATCTGGCTTCGGCAGTATTCCTGGAAGAAGACGATTTTTCTTTCTACCCCAATCCGGTGACAGACTACCTTACTATTTTAAGCGGGTCATTTAAAGATTATAACCTGTCTGTTTACAATATGCTGGGGCAAAAAGTTTTTGACGAAAAAGCATCGAGTACCAGCCGTTTTGGCCTAAATGCACTAGCCAGTGGTGTTTATGTAGGGGTAATTGTACAGAATGGTCAGCAGGTTAAAAAGTTTAAGCTGATTAAGAGGTAATCGCTCAAATGTTGCCTATTCTTCTTATTTTACAAAAAATAATACTATGTATATGAAAAAAATACTGCTGTTTTCTGCTTGTGCGTTCTCCTTTTTTGCGTCGTGCAGGCAAGGAACAAAAACAGCCGGCGGCTCTGTCGATTCTTTAGCCATTAAAGCCATTAACGAAAGCAGCTTAACGCAATACCTTTCGGTAATTGCTGCCGATAGTCTTCAGGGAAGAAAGCCTTTTACCAAAGGCGAAACCAAAACCATTAATTATTTAAAAGCGCAATTCGAACATCTGGGCTTAAAGCCAGGCAATGGCGACAGTTATTTTCAAGAAGTGCCAATGGTAGAAATTAAATCGGTGCCTGGAGATAACATGGTATTTAAAGGCAAAACCACATCGCTTAGCCTGAATTATTTAACCGATTTTGTGGCTGGTACGAGGCGAGTACAAGAGGAGGTAAGTATTAATAATTCGCCTTTGGTTTTTGCGGGCTATGGTATTGTTGCACCAGAGTATGGTTGGAATGATTACGCTAGCTTAAATGTAAAAGGAAAAACAGTAGTGGTATTGATCAACGATCCGGGGTTTGCTGATTCTACCTTATTTAAAGGGAAAAATATGACTTATTATGGTCGCTGGACTTATAAATTTGAAGAAGCAGCCAGGCAAGGTGCGGCTGGAATTATTATCGTGCACGATACCGAACCTGCAGCTTATCCTTGGACGGTTGTAAGAAGCGGTTGGTCTAAATCCAAGCTCAACCTGCAATCGCCCGATAACGGAATGAGCAGGGCGGTAATTGAAGGATGGATTAGCCTGGATAAAGCAAAACAGCTTTTCGCCTTGGATGGAAAATCATTCGATAAACTGGCTTTAGATGCGCATAAGAAAGGGTTTAAAGCAATTGATTTAAATATTACTACTTCGTTAAAGGTTAAAAATACCATTAAAAAGTCGGTTAGCTATAATGTACTGGCCACCATACCGGGCAGCAGGCAGAAAAATGAGGCCATTATTTATTCGGCACACTGGGATCATTTAGGGATAGGGGAGCAGGTAAAAGGCGATTCTATTTATAACGGTGCCGTTGATAATGCTACAGGGGTAGCCTCTTTATTCGAAATCGCATCAGCATTTAAAAAACTGCCTAAAAACCCCGAACGTACCATTTTGTTTATTTCTTATACTGCAGAAGAGCAGGGTTTATTGGGCTCAGAGTATTATGCCAAACATCCGGTTTTTCCGCTGGCTAAAACCGTAGCCAATATCAATATGGATATGATGGGGATAGCTGGCAAAACAAAAGATATTGTGGTTTATGGTTTCGGTCAGTCGGAGCTGGAAGATTATGCCGGCGAAGCCGCTAAAAAACAGGGGAGGGTAATTGTTCCCGATCCGGTTCCATCTTCAGGCCTATATTACCGCTCCGATCATTTTAACCTGGCCAAAGTTGGTGTTCCGTCTTTATTTACAGGATCAGGTGTTGATAATATTGAGCATGGCAGGGTGTGGGGATTGAAACAGGTAGCCGATTTTACCAAGCTCCGCTACCATTCGCCACAAGATAATTTTGATGCCAAAACATGGGATTTATCAGGTATTGTGGAAGATGTACGTATGCTTTTTGATATGGGCTATCGCTTAAGCAATGAAACTGGTTTTCCAAACTGGAAAGCTGGCTCGGAGTTTAAAGCAATCAGAGAAAAGAAATAAACAAAAAGCGCCCCGATGGTATATCGGGGCGCTCCTTGAAAAAAAAGTCATTAGTTAAATACTTCCTGCCGGAAGGATTTAATTAAAAGTGGAACTGTACACCTAATTTTGGTGCGAAAGTATTAGCTTCTAAACCGAAAGAGTTGCTGGTAGTTTTTGCACCAGTTGCTTCTGCTTTGATTTGGTTGTTTGCATAACCTAAACCGTTAACCGATACTTCGATACCGATTCTTTTGGTTGGGAAGAAAGCAAAACCTGGAGCAACGTTAACACCAATTGATGTAGTAGTACCTACTTTAGCACCTGTATCGCCGTTAGCATCAACTGCTTTTACGGTACCAAAAGCCATAGGAACTGATAATTGTCCGAAGAATTTAAATTGCTCAGATAAACCAACATAGTAACGACCAAATGGCGAAACCTGGAAAGCACCAATCTGGTTTGGAACTGCTCCGCTTACGGTTTTAGAATAAGTATAACCTACACCGGTACCGATTGCAAAGTTGTTGCTTACAAAATAACCAACACTTGGTATTACACTAAAGTCGATATCTGATTTTGCTGCACCTTCTACTTTTGTTGAATTGAAACCAACATTACCGCCTAAAATAAATTTTCCTTTTTCAGTTTGTGCTTTTGCACCAAAAGCTAAACCTGCTACTGCTACTAATGATAATAATAGTTTTTTCATTGTTTTATTAATTATATTTTGTGTTAAAAATATAGCCAGCTTTACTATTTTAATGCCTGACTATATTTGCCTAAAAGTCAACACTTGTGCCAAAAAACTTTGTTTAAGTCATCAAAGAATCAGTTTTCTGTCAACTCCTTAGTTTATAGTTAGATGTAAATTTAAGGTTAACTCAATATTATTTTCGTGTGACCAAAAATCAATCGATCGATTGATTTTTGGCTTATGACAAATTGACAATCTGACTTTTTTTGTATAAATGTCAGATTTTTAGACAGTACAATCTGACAGTTTTTTAGGACAGTTTTAATTTATCGGTTGTTTGAGCAAAAGGGTAGGGTACTGAAATAAAAAAAGCAAACGGGATATTCGCCCGTTTGCTTTTTAACCATCATTTTATGGTTTTATTAAAAAGTATTGAATTTAAATTTCTGGTTATTTCCACTGCCTTCCGACCAGATGTTAAGCAAAGTGCTGTTTGCAGTGCTGCTACCGGGTACATCTACATTTTTTGAAGGTACATTGCGTGGCGATAAAGTATAATAACCTCCATCTATGGGTATAATGTTAAATTGTTGTGCAGTAGTATTACTGTTTGTCCTTATCTCGAGTTTAGTACCGTTAGCTGTGGCGGCACCAACTACAGTAAGCACTTTACCGGGAGCATTTAATGGCGACAACTGGTAATAACCTTCTGCGTTTTTGGTTAAACTCCATCGCGCATTGTTCGAATTTCCGTCTGTATAGAGTATAATCTGCGCGCCATCGCTTGATGAACCACCCGATACGTTAAGCAGTTTATTGTTATCCAGCGCCGTTGCAATTTCATAATTCGTATTGGCAGGGAGGCCGACATAGTTAAAACCACTATACATTTGGTTAATCGTTGCAATATCGCTTGGGGTCAAATTGCTTGTTGGGTAACTGGATTGATAGGTAGAACCATCGAGTTTGGTTATGCTGGGTTGTCCGGTATTAGAGAAAGCGTATGGCTCATACATCATAATCGATTCAAAATCGAAAGGACCAACTGTAGTATTGCTGGTAGCCGAAAGTTTATTGAAATTGAATTCTTTTTCGTCGGGAACATTTTCAGGATAAAAGATTGCATAGCTATCACGATCGGGTCTGCATTGTTCGTGATTTACACCTAACGCATGAAATATTTCGTGCATCAAAATACCCGGATAATTGTAGTTGTAAATGTTAAGGTTTTGGGCACCGCCAACCATACCAACAGAAGAACTGTTTCCGGTACCTTTTACAAAATTGATGTAATTGGCCTGACTTGTCCTTTTTACAAAAACAACGGGTGATACCCTCGAAATATTTTGCATGGCTTTCAGTGTCCAGGAAGTGTCGGCACCTAAACCAGTAAGGTCGTAATAAACAATTCCATTGGTCCACCGTTTTACCAGGTTGTTGATAATCAATCCTCTTTCGGTAGTTGATAACGATTTATTGCTGTTTGCTTTTAACAGGTTAAACTGCTGTGGTGTAAGTGTAATATCGTCGGCAAAATAGTATACACCGTTAATTTCTTTAATAATCACTTTGTTGCCGTCTATTGTGAAGGTATGGGTTTGATCAGGACCGCTTTTATCGGGGCCGGCATTTGTCTCATTTACTTTCTTACAGCTAAAAACGGTGAGCATAATGGCCGTAGCCAGGCATAGCGCCAGCCGGATCTTCATTTTGGTTGTTTTCATAAGGTTTAAGATATTTGGTTAGGTAAAAATGATGGTAGTATGTTGGTATATAGTTTTTTATGTTTTTTAGATTAATGCTATTTCGAAATTATATAGAAAAAACTTGTTTGTTAAGTAGTATTTTAACCAAATATAATTGTATTTTAATATTTACTTTATTGTATTCTTTATTTGTTTTAAGTGTTTTGTGCCAGGCCATTGGATTAGTGAAATGGGTATAAAAATATAATTGTTATTTTTGGCTAATAATATTTTGCCATGACCGAAAATACTTCTACCACTGCTATTATTGAAAAAACTGTTTTTCCGATTCTATTCGCCTTAAGCTTTTCACATCTGTTAAATGATACTATTCAGTCGTTAATTCCGGCAATTTATCCCATCATTAAAACCAGTTACCACCTTAGCTTTTCGCAAATAGGCTTAATTACCTTAACTTTTCAGCTGGCAGCATCTTTATTGCAGCCTTTTGTAGGTTTGTACACCGATAAAAAACCTCAGCCTTATTCGTTAGCTACGGGTATGGGCTTTACTTTAATTGGTTTAGTGTCACTTTCGCAGTCTACGCATTTTTATACCATATTGTTATCGGTTTGTTTTATCGGTATTGGTTCTTCTATTTTTCATCCCGAGGCCTCGCGTATGGCTCATGCCGCGTCGGGCGGGAAGAGAGGCCTTGCACAATCTGTTTTTCAGTTGGGTGGCAATGCCGGCAGCTCTTTAGGTCCGTTATTGGCGGCCTGGATTATTGTGCCTTACGGGCAGTTTAGTGTGATCTGGTTTTCGGTCATTGCCCTTTTGGCCATCATCATTTTAACTTATGTAGGCAACTGGTATAAAGGCTTTATGCTTTCGAGAAGTAAAAAGATTAATATCCAAACAGTTGTTAACCAGTTTTCGAGAACTAAGGTTATTTTCTCTGTATGTATTTTATTGCTGCTGATCTTCTCCAAATACTTTTACATGGCCAGCTTAACCAATTATTTTACTTTCTATTTAATTGATAAGTTCCATGTTTCGGTACAAACTTCGCAGATTTATTTATTTGTGTTCCTGTTCTCGGTGGCTGCCGGAACCTTATTGGGTGGGCCTATTGGGGATAAAATAGGGAGGAAGTATGTAATATGGGCTTCCATTTTAGGTACAGCACCGTTTGCTTTACTGCTGCCACATGCCAGCCTATTTTGGGTAGGTGTTTTAATTGTGCCTATTGGGATGATTTTGGCCTCTGCATTTTCGGCTATACTGGTATATGCGCAAGAGCTTATTCCGGGTAAAGTGGGATTGGTAGCAGGATTATTTTTCGGTTTCGCCTTTGGCATGGGCGGAATAGGATCGGCACTTTTGGGTAAACTAGCCGATTCGACCAGTATTGAATATGTATTTAATGTATGCGCATTTTTGCCTTTGATAGGCTTACTTACGGGCTTTCTGCCTAATATAGAAACGAAGAAGAAATAAAAATAATCCCGCCCTTCTAATAAAGAGCGGGATTATTTGTTAAAAATGGAAGTTTAATCCAAGAAATGGATTAAAGGTGTTAAGGCCAAAATCAAATGCCTCTGCTTCATACCAACTATTAGGCGTTACTGGACCATCATAATCAATTTTATTGTAAGATAATAAAGAGAAACCGATCTCAATACCCAGTTTTTTAGTTGGAAAAAATGCTAAACCTGGATTAATGGATGCATTATACTGGATATACTTTGTATTTGGGGAATAATCGTAATAGGGGAAGGTATTAGTTTGATTGGTTTTTACAACACCTATTGTACCGCTAAACTGACCAAAAATTTTAAGTTTGTCGGTAATATCTGCATAATACCGTACTACAGGACCTACTGAAATATTCTTTTGTTTACTTGTTCTTGTAGAGGTGATGTTGTTATTTGAATCGTAATTATTATTAAAATTTTTAGAATAACCTGCTGAAACAGTTAATCCAATAGCTAAATTTTTAGAAAAGAAATGTGCATACCTTGGATTGATGCTATAAGAATTTCTTTTTTCATAGTTTGGCGACTCTGTTTTTGATGAAGAAATACTGAAACTTCCTCCAATCAGGTTGTCTCCTTTTTCTGTTTGGGCATTAACAGCCATGGCGATAGCACATAGTGCTACCAACGTTAATAATTGTTTTTTCATTTTCATTTGTGTTTTTGTGTATTCAATGATAAACTAAAAAATCGATATAAAACTAATTTTATAGTTAATTAATTGTTAAGATATTGATGTTCAGTAGATAAAAATATCCGATCAGATTTCTGACCGGATAGGGGATGATATTAAGTCTTACTATTTGTTGGTACGGAGAATGAAATGATACAATTTGGCAGGTGCAGCAATAAAATCACTACCTGTTTTACCTGAAATCGACTTAATCCTGCCATTTTCCTGCGGGTAAATACTTCGGTTGTAGGTTACTTGCGCTTCACCCATCGATTTTATTTTGCCGTTTTCTTCAGGGAAAATGCTGCGGTAATAGGATATTTGGGTATTACCAATATTTTTTAGTTTTCCGTTTTCCTCTGGAAAAATACTCCTGTAGTATTCAAATTTTGTATCACCGATGGATTTTATTTTGCCGTTTTCTTCGGGGAAAATGCTGCGGTAATAAGTTATTTGAGTATCGCCAATCGACTTGATTTTACCATTTTCCTCCGGGAATATACTTCGGTAATATTCGAATTTTATATTCCCGATTGATTTGATTTTACCATTTTCTTCAGGAAATATACTTTGGTAGTATTCGATGTGCTTGTATTCGTCATCATCGTCTAAGTAGATATCTTCTCCCTCAAAAATGTATTTATAATATCGGTAGGCTGTGCTTTCTTTTTTCTGTGCATTAACCTGTAACCCCGAAAAAATAAGTAATACAATTCCTAACAGTTTTAAACTGGCAAAGGTGCTAACTGATATGTTTTTCATGGTAAAACCTTAAAAATGGATGTTAATGGTAAAAGTTGGAGTGAAGTTCTGTAAGGCTAATCTGAGGTTATTGGTTTTATCGTAATTGTACAGCGATTCGGAAGCATAGTAACTTTGATGAAAGAACGTTACGATAGGAAACGAAAATTCGAGGCTAGAATCGTTAGAAAGTCGATAAGCAAAGCCTGGGCTTATACTTGCTCCAAATCCTTTTACCTGAGCATCTGTGCGGATCAGGTATCCTTCATCGTCAATTCTGTTAAAGGTATTTACCTGCATAAGCAGATTGGCCTGCGCAAAGAACTTAAAGCGATCTTTCACATCAACATACTTGCGTAGAAAGGGAGAAAAACCAAAGCTAAATTCTTTTGGGCCATAGCGGTCTTCATATCTGCCATCTTCTTCATCCCAAGAAATGTAGCTTTCGCCACGCAATTTAGAAAGGTTTAAAGGAAGCTCGAGCCCTATGGCTAGGTTATTGGCTAAAAAATAGCCTCCACGAGGGGTTACCGTAAAGGTGTTGAGGCTTGGAGCCGAACTGTTTTGTTTAGAAGTACCAAAGCTTACACTGAGGCCGGCAAAGCCAGTTCCCTTTTCAGTTTGGGCATAACAGCGCCAACTGACGGCGCATAGCAGCGCCATGATGATTAATTTAGGTTTCATGATGTTGTGTTTTTGTGTGTAATCAATAATAATCATTATTGAAACAAAAAACAAGCAATGAAACTATTATGTTAGTTATTTTGAATGTTTAATTTAAAGTGTATTCAGTGCTCATGGCGGTTGTATAGTAAAGAACAACTTCAATTGGCACTGATCAAGTAGTGAAATTAAATACTTTTGATTAGATGCTTTAATGAGACTGATAAGAAACAAGTTCTTCAGGTAACCATGTTTTATACATATTTACTTGAGCTTTTGCCTGCCCGCTAACCGGTATTTTCCAGATATCGAAAAACGACGATAAGTTAGCGTTTGTTGCCTTAGAGATAGATGTAAACCAGAGATCTATTCGTCCCTGGTTGTTTAATGGAGTATTGTAGAATTTACGTGGATCTTTTTCACGATATATTTTATTGGCGCTCATGATGGATTCCCAACCAAAATTTTCGATCAGCTGGATATACATGCATAAAGCTGTAAATGGATCTTCGCCCCATTTTTTAAAAGTTGGTTCGTTTTGAAGGTATTCTTTTATTTTCTCCCTAACCATTGATTTGCTTTGGATTGCATCATGGTTGTAAATCCCTTTTTTAAGTACCTTATCATAAACATACATCGAATACAGGTTGGTGGTTACTTCGCCAACTTCGTCCATATCAAGACCCCAAAACTGGTGACGATGGCCGAGCTCATGAAAATGGCCCCAGCTTCCTTTTTCACGGAGTTTTTTTTCATCCAGCATCAACGGGCAGCTTTCATCGTTCGGTGCAACAATTTTATCCCATTGCGTAAACATATAACCGTAAGCAACCTGTTCGTCTATAATTATCCTTTCGGGATGCACCCGCTTTCTATTGATAATTGCTAGATCAGCATCTGCATTCATCACTTCATCCCAGAATTTCATTAAGGAATCGGGGTGTTCCAAATTTTTAATGCGGTACGATGGAACGGTAAGAATAAGATTATCGGTAGCGAGTTCGGCCCAGGGTGCAGGGTTGTTTCTTATGGTTTTCCAATCGGCCAGAGTCGTTTTTCCTAACTGGTAATAAGGTGCCTTAACCACACCATTTGTCAAAATTTTTATTGATTTAAGGGTAGAAGTATCGGGTATTTTAATGTAAAGCAAGCCTCCGTATGGCGAGAAAATAATCGTGGTATCTTTGTTGAGTTCTAAAGTTCTGGTTAAATCAAAACCGGGTCTCACCAGGTTGTCCATATGTTTTAAATTATCATTATGGATACCGATTTGTGCTTTTAAATGCTGGTTTTTGTAGATTGGATCGAGTATTATGCTTACTTTTTCGCCGGCGGGTACATAAACACCGGTACTGTGTAGCCTATAATAATCTGAATAAGGGTCGAGCAAGCCTTGCGTTCCAACTTTTACCGCTATCTCAATTTGTTCAGTGGTGCGGAGTGCGTTTTTTGGCACTTCGCCAGGGAAAAATTTGCTTTCGGGATAAATAAATGCTGTGGTATCGCTTAAAGCGTATTTTTTGTCAAAAAGATACTTTGAGAATCTATAACCTGCTTTCTTTGCAGGGGTAGAAATATCGAGTGGTTTCTTTATGGTAGGGATAGCAAGTGTATCGCCAATAGATAAAATTGACTTTAATTTTTGAATAACCCGACTAGTATCTGCATTACTTAAAAAACTAAGTTCGAGAGTTGGTTCCATTCCGTAGGCGTATTCTGTCGGATCGATAGATTTGAAGGCAGGATTTGCCAATTGTTGTATAATGTATTTTAGATGTAGATAGAATGGGGGATCTTTTAATATTAATGTATCTGCATTGCTACTTGCTTGAATTAAAGTGTAAGCGTTAAAAATACCGGCCTTGCTTAGTAGGTCATTAATTTTAATCAGATCGTTTGTATAGGGCTTGCTTTTGTCGCGATTCTTAAAAATGTTAGGATATGGAGAACCGAAAACCAATATGCCTCCAGTTCTTATAAATTTTTCAAGATTATGTTGTTCAGTAGTATCGATAACATCGGTGGTTAAGAAATAGACATTGGTGCCAGATTCGAGTTTAGTTTTTTTAGATATGTAAACTTTAGCCCCGCTGGTCTTTAAAAAACTTGATAAGGCAGGGTCTGTTGCCGCATCTACAGCTATCTTTAATTTTTTAGTTGAATTGCTGTTGCTATTTAGTATATTTTTGAGTAACTGTTGGATATTTTGGTTGGCCAGCAGGTTGCCAGTTAAATAATCTGAAGAACCAAAAGCGAAAATCTGACCCTTATCCAATTTGCTACTCATGCTCATATTCGCTAACATTGTCATGCCAGGCGCGAGTGGGTGGGTCGCTGTAATCTCAGGATTTTCGTTAGTGGTATAGAATATAGAGACAAATTTGCCGCTATCAGGCATAGGCAAGGTTTTAATATCTTTAAGCAGGGTTGATTTTTGGAATTTCTGTGCAAAAACAGAGGTGCTGACGAATGCTAAAATTAAAAGCGTATAAATTTGTTTGTTCATTTATAGATGGTTGAGGATTAAATGTAACCATCTTCAGTTACCGTGACAATATAGCAAATGTTAAAAAAAGCTAAATTGATTGGTTATAATCAAAAAAAAATCCCATAGAAGTAATCTATGGGATTTTGATTTGATGTGTTTTAATCTGCCTTTTGGTTCAGGAACACAAAATTGTGATCGAACATATCTAACTTAATTTTACTGTCTTTATCTATCTTGCCCGCTAATATCTCTTTCGACAGCTCGTTTAAGATTCTTTTCTGGATTACCCTTTTCAGTGGCCTTGCACCAAACTGCGGATCGTAACCCAGTTGTGCCAACCAGTCTAAAGCTTCGTCGCTGGCTTCCATTTCTATACCCATCTCGGCCAAAGTATGCTGTACCTGTTTAAACTGTAAGCTTACAATATTCCTGATTTCGCTGCGGTTCAATGGCGTGAACATGATCAACTCGTCAATGCGGTTTAAAAATTCCGGACGAATGGTTTGTTTCAACACTTCGAACAGCTCATTTTTGGTTTTCGCAATCACTTCATCGCGGTTTTCATCACTTAAATTTTTGAAATTATCCTGGATTAAGTGTGCACCAATATTCGAGGTCATGATGATGATCGTATTTTTGAAGTTCACCGTTCTACCTTTATTATCGGTTAAGCGGCCATCATCCAGCACCTGTAATAAAATGTTAAACACATCAGGATGCGCTTTTTCAATCTCATCAAGCAATACTACCGAGTAAGGTTTACGTCTTACGGCCTCAGTCAGCTGTCCGCCTTCATCGTAACCCACATATCCCGGAGGCGCACCAATTAATCGCGAAACAGCATGGCGCTCCTGGTATTCACTCATATCGATACGGGTCAACGCGTTTTCATCGTTAAATAAAAACTCTGCCAATGCTTTGGCCAATTCGGTTTTACCTACCCCGGTTGTTCCTAAAAATATGAATGAGCCAATTGGTTTACGTTTATCTTGCAAACCGGCACGCGAACGGCGGATCGCATCAGAAATGGCTTCAATAGCTTCGTCCTGACCAGCCACGCGTTGGTGTAGTTCATGTTCTAAATTTAAAAGCTTTTCGCGTTCGCTCGCAATCAGTTTAGTAACGGGAATACCTGTCCACCGGCCAACTACGCCTGCAATATCGTCGGCTGTCACCTCTTCTTTAAGCATGCGGCTGTCGCTTTGCTGGCTTTCTAAATCGGCTTTTAACTGCTCAACTTTATCCTGTGCTTCTTTAATTTTTCCGTAACGGATTTCGGCTACCTTGCCATAATCTCCGGCACGTTCGGCCTGTTCTGCTTCTAATTTATAGTGCTCAATTTGCTCAATCTGGTTATTTACGGCATCAACCAAATCTTTTTCGCCCTGCCATTTGGCTTTAAATTCATCCCGCTCGGCCGATAAATTGGCAATTTCTTCTGATAACTCCTGAACTTTTCTGTCGTCTTTTTCGCGTTTAATGGCTTCGCGCTCAATTTCAAGCCGCATAATTTCGCGGTCTAATGCATCTACATTCTCAGGTACACTATCCATTTCCATGCGCAGTTTAGAAGCTGCCTCGTCCATTAAATCGATGGCTTTATCGGGTAAGAAACGGTCGGCAATATAACGCTGACTCATTTCAACCGCTGCAATAATGGCTTCGTCTTTAATCCGTACTTTGTGGTGGGTTTCATAACGTTCTTTCAATCCACGCAGGATAGAAATGGCATCCTGGGTATCAGGTTCTTCAACCATTACCTTTTGGAAACGACGCTCCAGGGCTTTATCTTTCTCTAAATATTTTTGATACTCATCCAAAGTAGTTGCACCAATGGCCCTTAATTCGCCACGAGCTAAGGCTGGTTTCAGGATGTTTGCGGCATCCATTGCTCCTTCGCCACCGCCTGCACCAACCAAAGTATGTATCTCATCAATAAACAAAATGATATCGCCATCACTTTGGGTAACCTCTTTTACAACGGCCTTTAAGCGTTCTTCGAACTCGCCTTTGTATTTGGCACCGGCAATTAATGCGCCCATATCAAGCGAGTAAACGGTTTTGCTTTTTAGGTTTTCGGGCACATCGCCTTTAATAATCCTGAAAGCAATCCCCTCGGCAATAGCAGTTTTACCCACACCAGGCTCACCAATTAAAATCGGGTTGTTTTTGGTCCTGCGCGATAAAATTTGAATTACCCGGCGAATTTCTTCATCTCGGCCAATTACCGGATCCAGTTTTCCGCTTTCGGCATATTCGTTTAAGTTACGTGCATATTTACCCAAAGCCTGATAAGTGGCTTCGGCATTCTGATCGGTTACTCGGTTATCGCCACGTAGCTCTATAATGGCTTTTTTTAGGTCTTTCTCATTAACGCCCTGTTCTTTTAATAATTTAGAAACGGAGTCGTTTACCGCTAAAATTCCCAATAATAGGTGCTCTACTGAAACAAACTCATCTTTAAATTCTTTTAAAAATGTTTGTGCTTTTTGTAAAACACTATTGGCATTTGATGACAGATAGACATTGCTTCCGCTCACTTTCGGAAACCTCGCAATCTCTGCATCAAGGTTTTGGTTTAAGGTATTCAGGTTAACGTTAAGTTTCTTCAATACATAAGAAACTACGTTTTCATCAACAGTAAGCAAACCTTTAAGCAGGTGTGCTGTTTCAATGGCCTGTTGCTGGTTGCCCTGGGCTATTTCAGAAGCCTGTTGAACTGCTTCCTGGGCTTTTATGGTAAAATTGTTGAAGTTCATATTCCCTTTAAGGTCAAAACAAATGCCATTGCGATTTTGATTTTCAGAATCGGAAATTTTGTCGGTATGAAATTACTTTTAATGACTAAATTACTGATTTATAGTGTTTTGTTGTGAAAAATTGTCTTGTTTTAGGTTTTAAACCGGGCAGGTTTTCAAAGCCTGCCCGGTTTGGATGGAATTTTCGATTAATTTTTGGCCTTTTGTTCAATTACATACTTACCTGCTGCTAAATCTATTTTACTGTTATTTGTTATTTTACCATTTACATACACATTCATATCACGTGTAAGCGGTAAATTAAACGTAGCAGTAGAATTGGCCGGAACGGTAATGTTGTAAGCAATGCCGTGATTAACCTTTTTCCAGGAACTTATAATTTTGCCGTAAGGGCCAATGTGGCTGACTTCAAAAGCATCCAGTCCTTCTACAACATGCGGTTCTAGAATGATGTGTTTAAAACCTGGCTGTTTTTCATCAGGCCTGATCCCGCCAGGTGATTTATATAACCAGGCACCGATTTCGCCAAACATGATGTGGTTCATCGATATATCCGATTTGGCATCAATCGGCCAGTTTTCATATAAGGTAGTGGCTCCGTTTTCCATCCACCAGCCCCAGCTTGGGTAGGTTTTTTGCACAGCAACTTTATAAGCCATATCGGCATATCCGTTTTCGCTTAAAGCATTTAAAATGGCTTTGGTACCCAACAGGCCAACATCCAAATGGAAACCATCTGCTTCAACTCGTTTTGCTAAATTCTCTGCAACCAGGGCAATTGATTCTTCGGGGACAATTTTCCAGTAAAGCGGCACACTCATTTCTGTTTGTATCCCAGAACCGTAAATTCCTTTTTCTTTGTTCAGGTATTTAGCGTTGAATGCATGTTTTACCTTTTTTACAAGAGCGGTATAACGCAGGTAATCGTCGTTTTTACCCAAAATTTTTGCGGCCTTGGCTAAAATTACTGCATCGGCATAATAATAGCAGGTAGAGGTTAGCTCTACTGGTGATTTAGATTTTACCGGAATCCAGTCGCCCAAACCCCAGGTAGTTAAACCGCTTGGGTAGGTTTCGTCGATGTGGTCTACATATTTTTTGATGTTTATGTAGCAATCGGCCAGTAATTTTTTATCGCCATAAAACAGATACACATTCCAGGGGATAATAGCAATGGTACTTGTCCAGTCTGGTCCGTTACCCCATTCGTAGCCCCAGCCATCGGTAGGGATGATAGATGGCAATACGCCGTTCGGCTGTTGTTCATCGCGGTGATCGGCCAGCCATTTTTCGTAAATGGTAATGCCATCAAAGCCATAAAGTCCTGTTTCAATAGCAATTTGTGCATCACCTGTCCAACCGTTTTTTTCCCGCTGAGGGCAATCGGTTGGGTAGCCAAACAGATTTGACAGGTATGAATTGTTAGTGGCGTAATAAATTTTATTGATAATTGGTTCAGATGACTTTACATCGCCCAAAACAGGAACATCGCTGTGCATAAAATAGCCCACCAGATCTTCTTTTTTTAATTCGATAGGTGTAGAGCTGGTTACTTCTACATATTGAAAACCCTTGTAGTTAAAGTGTGGCATAAAACTTTGTTTCGCTTTGCCATTCAGAATCAGGATATCGGTTTGAAAGGGATCTGTATTATCGGTTGGGCGGTAATGGGCATCAATATTCGAAATATCTAAACGTCCGTTTGGATATAAACGCTCACCATGTTTTAAACGCACAGTTGTTCCGGCAGCTCCGTTCAAAGTAATTTTGCTTACTCCCGAAATATTCCTGCCCAGATCGAACAGGTAAGTGGTATCGTTAATTTTTTTTACAGTTTTGGTAGCGATTTCTTCTACATTGCGGATGGGGTGAAGGGCCTGCGCCACAATATTCCTTGACGGTGCCGAGCGGTAAATCACATCCTTCCAATCTTTATCATCAAAGTTTATGGTATTCCAGCCTGGTTTTTCCATGCGGGCATCGTAATGCTCAGCAGTGTATATGCTGTTAAATACAATCGGACTTAAGGCTGTTTTCCAGTTTTTGCCCGATTTGATGGTTTCAACGGTTCCATCATTGTAGGTAATTCTAACATCTAAGCAGAAAGTTGGCCTGTTTCGCCATGGGGCACGGTCGAAATACCATACTGCAGTAGATTGATGGTTGTACCAGCCATTACCCAGTAATACACCAATGGCATTTTTACCATGATTAATAGCTTCGGTAATATCATAAGTTACATAGAGTGTTCGCCTGTCGAAACGGGTGTACATCGGGTCCATGCGGTGGTTACCAATCTTTTTTCCGTTGATGGATAATTCATATAAACCGGCTGCCGCGATATAAGCCCGTGCCGATTTTACCTTTTTGCCTGTGGTAAAGGTGTGGCGAAAATAGGGGGCAGGTTTTAGCTTAACATTTTCAGTGTCCGAAATCCAGGCCCCCTGCCAGTTGGCCATCTGCATCATACCCATTTCAAAACCAGAAATCTTACTCACCGTTTTTTTATTTCCGTTGGTAACATCCAGTCGCCAGAAATATTTAGTAAAAGGTTTTAGTAATTGACCCGAATAAGTAACTAAACTGAGGTCTGACTGTTTCCAGCCGGTATTCCATTGCGTAGCTTTTCCGTTGAGCAATGCAGCAGAATCGATACCTACCAAAATACGGTATGCGGTTTGTTTTGCATTTTGGCTATTATCCTGCATTTGCCAGGTAAAGCGGGGATTAGGATTATCTAAGCCGATTGGACTGGTTAAATATTCGGTTTTAAGTGCGGTAAGCGTTGTTTGGGCAAAGGCACCAGCAATAGGGGAAAGTGAAAAAAGTAAGGCTGATACCTTTAGAAATTTAGATCTCATTGTTTTCGGTTTATTGAAAACTAAGGTATCAAAATAAAGTGTGGATGGACAAAGCGCAATGGATTTTTTATGCATAAAAAAAGCGAAGACTAAAACTTCGCTTTAAATGCTTATCTGTTGCCGAAATCATTCAGCTCAAGCTATGGGCTTATCCCAATATTTCTTTCAGCTTCTGCGTTTGGTGATCGACAAGTTTTTGTAACGGACCAGATGCCAGCATTTTCATCATCATATTTAAATCGGCTGAAATGATGTGTTTTGCAGTTGTGGTACCATTACCATTATCGGTCACTGTCCATTTTAACTCTACTTCGAAAGGAGCTTTCTCTGTAGGGATGGCTGTTAATTCTTGATTTTCAACACGATTAGAGATTTTAATAGCTAGTTTTGCCATGTTTTGGATGGTAAAACGTGCTTCATCTTCTGTCGATTCCCAGTTATAAATATTCTCTGGCATCAATTGCTGATGATTGTTCATGTTGGATAGAAAGGCATAAACCTCCGCTACGGGCTTATTTACTTCTACAGCGCTTTCAATAATCGTCATTATATATTTTTATAGGTTTTTTTAATAAAAGGAGATTAAGACTCCGGACTTAAAGCCTGTCCCCACTCTGAAGGGTTTAAGCGCCATTTGCCCAATAATTCCATGTCACTTTTAGCAATAATGCTGTGCTCGGCAGCATAATCGATTAACGCACCATAGTTAGATAAAGTTAAGTAACGGCATTTTGCGGCTGCAAAGTTTTCGTCCGCTTTTTCGAAACCGTAAGTAAAAATTGCGGCTAAACCGGCAACTGATAATCCTGCAGCTCTTAATGCTTCAACAGCTTGCAAGCTGCTTTTTCCGGTAGAGATCAAATCTTCGATTACCACTACGCGCTGGCCTTCTACTACTTCGCCTTCAATTAAGCTTCCGGTACCGTGTTCTTTGGCTTTTGCCCTTACATAGATAAAAGGAAGGCCGAGTTCCTGAGCTACCAAAACACCTTGTGGAATTCCGGCTGTTGCTACTCCGGCAATTACATCTACCGAACCAAATTCTTCCTGAATGGCTTGTGCAAGTTTCTGACGGATGTAGGTTCTAACCTGAGGATGGGAAAGAGTAATCCGGTTATCGCAATAAATTGGCGACTTCCAACCAGATGCCCAGGTAAAAGGATTATTAGGTTGTAATTTAATTGCCTTTATTTGTAATAAAAATTCAGCTACCTTTAATTCAATATCACTTTTATTATACATGGCTCAAAATTACAGAATTTATATTAACGATAACACCTTGTTTATATCAGATGTTTTACCAGAACAAAAGGAAAAGATTCAACAGCTTGAATTTCAGGATTTTGATTTGCAAACATTTTATAAAAAATTAAAAAATGGGTCTAAAAAAAGCTACATTTTCTTAACAAAGAATCCTCAGGAGACCTTCAGGAAGCTAAAAAAGGATTGTACCATAATTAAAGCAGCTGGCGGATTGGTAGAAAGTGCCAATAACAATTATCTTTTTATTTTCAGGAACAAGAAATGGGACTTGCCAAAGGGTAAGCTCGAAGAAGGTGAAAATATGAAAGAAACCGCTGTGCGTGAGGTAGAGGAAGAGTGTGGTATTAAAGTTTTTAAACGCGAAGAAAAACTGTGCAAAACTTACCATGTTTACCCCATGGGAACAAAAATGGTAATTAAAAAAACTAACTGGTACAAAATGACAGTAAAAGGTGAACCAAATCTTATTCCCCAAAAGGAAGAGGGGATTGAAGAGGCGGTATGGTTGGATAAAAACCATGTAGGCCCGGTAATTAAAAATACCTTTCCATCAATTATGGATGTAATGCGTGCGGGAGGAATCTTGTAGGTATTTGTGAATCGTCAGGTGTTGCCACCTGACGGCACTCTATTCATAATCCAGTTCATCAACCACTTTTTTAACACGTTTTAGGTATTTTCCATAATAGTACCAGGCCCATAACTCGGTAATAGCCCCAATAATCAGAATGCTAATGAAGCAGTTTAATAAGATGTAAACCGGCGAGAGATTAGCTAAAATCTTATTCATTACCGAGGTTTTTTCGATCAGTAGGTACACTGATAAAAAGCCTGTTGCAATAAAGGCAATGATGTAGGTAAGTGCCTTGTAAAGCTCGATATTCAGTTTCATTTCGTAAAAAAACCAGAGAATACTTTTTCGGCTATCCATACTCATATCGTACGAATTTTTATAGAACCTGTAAAACTTAAAAAAGTAATAGGTTGTAAAACCGCAGGTTATGGCATAAAAAACCAGATAAACCAGTTTCATTTTGTCAGAAAAATTAAAGAGGTAGGGGAAGAGTGCCATAATTAAGAGCGCTATTGCCTGATAAAAAAACTCATGTTTCATCTTCCTCCGAATAATATCTATAGGCGTGTGCGCTTGTTTTATTTTAAGCATATCTGCTGAAATACTGGTTCCTACTTCTTTTTCAGCATTCCATTCGTTTTTTAAATCGTCAAAATTCATAACCGTTCTTCTTTATGATGAATTGTAATTTTTCTTTAGTTCTGTTGAGTTTAACACGAGCGTTTATTTCGCTAATGCCCAGGTTTTCGGCAATTTCACGGTGCGATTGATTTTCGAGAAAAAGGAAGATCAGCGCTTTTTCTACCGCATTTAACTCCTGCACAGCCTTATATAAACAAGCAAGTTTTTCTTCTTTTAATTCGCTCTCATTGATATCAATGATGTCGATGCTTTCATCGAGTGGGGTTTTATCTACCTTTCGGTTGCCTTTTTTGAAATAAACCAGAGCCGTATTTAAAGCAACCCTATACATCCAGGTCGAGAATTTACTGTTTCCTTTAAAAGTTGGGTAGGCTTTCCAAAGCTGCATCACAATTTCCTGAAACAGATCCTGCTGGTCATCAGTATTGTTCATATACATTTTAGCTACTTTATGTATAATGGCTTTATGCTGATTGATCAGGGAGAGAAATATATTTTCTGTTTCTTTCATTTAATGTATAACACATTGGTAACAGATTTTGAAAAACGTTACAGGTTATTTAAAAATAATATTTAACCACAGATAAAAAGGATAAACACGGATAATTATTGGTGTCAGATATTACTATCTGGTGCCTTAGCTGGAATTTTTTGCTGAAATACCATTGATGTAGCGTGTAGAAATCTGTCGGATGGTAACATCCAAAGGCACATTGCTGGTTATTTAAAAATAATATTTAACCACAGATAAAAAAGATAAACACTGATGATTGTAGGTGTCAGGTGTTACTATCTGATACCTTGGCTGGAATTTTTTGCTGAAAATGCCATTGATGTAGCGTGTAGCAATCTGTCAGATGGTAACATCCAACAGCACATTGAAGTGGTGTCCGCTACTGACTATAGAAAACTAAGTGCCTCTTGTGGTACAAAATGGCTCACATCGCCATGGTTGCGTAAAATGTCGCGCACAATGGTAGAGCTAATGGCAGAATATTCGGGTTTGCTTAACAATAGGATAGTTTCTACCTCGGGCATCATGGTTTGGTTAATTTGTGCAATGGCCCTTTCGTATTCAAAATCGGCGGCAGAGCGGATGCCACGAACCATATAAGTTGCATTAATTTTGCGGCAAAAATCAACGGTTAAACCCTCATAGGTTTGCACTTCAATATTTTTATATCCCGAAAACACGGTGTTTAAGATCTGCAAACGTTGTTCGGCAGTAAGGAAATTCTGTTTCGAGCTATTTAAACCAATGCCGATTACAATCTTATCGAACAAGGGAGTAGCACGTTGCAGAATGTTTACATGGGCAATGGTTATCGGATCAAAAGAACCAGGAAATAGCGCAATTTTCATAATTCAAATATAAAAGGTAAGGATGTAAAATGGAAGAGGTAAAATGGAAGATGTAAAATGGAAAGGATAAAATTTTAGGTCTTAACCATTATTGTAAATCTATTTAATCTTTAACTAAACTCGAAAAAGCTAAACGACGAATTGCCATACTTCCGTGTTTCCTGATAGCCCGGCTGATTATTCAGGCGCATGTTACTCTGGTGTTCTACTACCAATAAGCCATCGGGTTTAAGCAACTGTTGCTCTTGCACTAAAACGGGTAATTTCGGAATGTTGGGTAAATGGTAAGGAGGATCAGCAAAAATCAGGTCGTAACTACCTGTTAGCTGTTTCAATAATTTAAAAACATCGCCTTTGCGTACCTCTACCTGATCAAATTCATACTTCTTTGCCGTATTTTTAACCCAGTTTACGCAACCATAATCCATATCCACAGCCAAAATATTTGCGGCATCGCGCGATGCGAATTCGAAAGTCAGGTTACCTGTACCGCAGAACAGATCTAAAACGCTGCAGTTTTCAAAATCGTAACGGTTATTCAAGATATTGAATAAGGCTTCCTTAGCCATATCAGTTGTAGGGCGTACCGGCAAGTTTGCAGGAGGTTGCAAGCGGATGCCCTTTAATTTACCACCAATTATTCGCATAAATCTAAAGCAAGCAAACCGCTGAAATAATGTTTGGGCATATCGGCCAACAGTTCGCTGTTTTGTTTTCCCGCCGGGAGAAAGAAATAAAGTTGATTGAAATATTTTAATAAGCAGTTATAGTGCTCGTCGTCTTCGTTGATAATGCCCTGAATATAAACCGGGATACTCTCGTTTAAGTTGAGCTGCTCAATAATCAACAAGAGGAAATAGTTAAATTCTTCGGCGTTTTCTGATTGATAATGATTTTGAAAAACAACCTTTTTGTTCCGGGTGTACAATACATTGAAAGAGATTGCTGTAAAATCGATTAGCAGCGATTCATCCGCCAGATGGTTAAATAAGGCAACCAGGGGCTCCGATTGTGGAAAAAGGTTTACGTTTTGGGGTAAATGTGCTTTCACCTCATCATTTAAGCAGAAAACGGTATTAAAACCTAAAGCAGGGTTGTGCTTAGTGTAAATTTTGGCGTCTGTACCCAGGTAATTGGAGTACACCGCCAGGTTTTCGCCATCAAACCATTCGTCCGGAATGAATATGAAATTAGCGGTATGCACGGCGGCTTTAATTTCAGCGTAATTGAGCGAGAGGTATCGATCGGTTTCAAAAGCAGTTTTTAAATCCTTTTGTACGTCATCACAGCCTTGTTTGTCGAAAATCAACTTAATCTCGTCCGTATCCTTATTTACCACTGCATAAGAAAAACTATCATTCGTTATTTTTAACAATAAATGGCAGTTTGCAGATGCATCAGCTTTAAAATTCGGGTCGACTAATAAAAGGCTGTTGTTACTCATTGAAACAAAAATAGGTTTTTTTAAGGATTAACAGCAAAGTGGTGGTTAATTTTTAGGTTTGAGCATGAAATAATAGTGTTTTCAGTTTTTTGCCATGCAAACATGCGCTATGGTTTTTATAATTTAATAAGCAATTTCGTGTAGTACAATTAACCGATTTAAGCAATTAACCAGTTAAACATATTTTTACTTAAATCAAACCCTTCGGCTATTCAGAAATCAAAATATTCGGCTTAAATTCGGAACATGAGTTACAAGCCTACCTATAAAGCAGCAAACACAATTGCAACCACTATTGAGCAACATTTTATTAAACTGCACAAAAATGCAATTGCGCAAGGTGAGGTAGATTTGGCTACCCAGCCCAACAGTAAAATAATAGAAGCCATTATAGATGTGGCTTTTTGGAGCAGTTTACGTAAAGAAGAAGGCCACTCCCCGCGCATTTCTATTGCTTTTTTACCTCCGGGACAAGCTTCTAAACCTCTGCATTTCGCCAAGAAACTGGCATTAAATGCCAATACGTTAACCAAAATAGCACCGGGTATCGAACGTTCTGGAATCCACCTGGGGGTTTGGGAGGAAGATGGCGAATTATATATTTGGGGAACCACACTCAATATCCCGAATTTTTGTTTTGTGGTTGATGTTTCGGAACCAGGTTTAATTGTGATTAAACACCGCAGAATATACGGCATTGGGAAGTTTACCAATGTAGCTGTGCTAAAAGGAGAGCAGATCAGGATTGTAGACGATATGAGCTGCACCAACCGTGATTGTCCACCTATTTTAAAAGCTTTACTCGATTTAACGGTGCTGGCCAGCTGGAACGACCCGATTAATATTCTTATTCAGTTTGCGGTTTCTATGCGCGCCCACGGACGCGGAGGAGCGTTGTTAATTGTACCTAAAGGTGATACAAAATGGGAAGAATCGATTATTCACCCCATTCAGTATTTGGTTGAGCCACCATTTTGTGGGTTAGCCAACCTCGCCAAACAAAGCGGTAACCAGAGTGAAATTTTCTCGCAAGGTGCTGTTCGCAGGGAGGTTGATCATCTGGCTGGTTTAACTGCTGTTGATGGAGCAACCATTATCAACGAAGAATTTGGCCTTATTGCTTTTGGCGCTAAAATTGGCCGTGCAAAAGGTAAACCTACAGTAGACCAGATTGCTTTTTCTGAACCGATTGTAGGCGGTGAAGATAAAATTCTGTATCCTGGTCAGCTGGGAGGAACCAGACATTTCTCAGTCGCTCAGTTTGTAAACGATCAGCCCGATGCCATTGGCCTGGTTGCCTCGCAAGATGGTCATTTTACTATTTTTAGTCATAGCAAAAAACAAAATATGGTAATGGCACATCGCATAGAAACCTTACTTTTGTAATTAGCAGAGCAAAAAAAAGCAAAGCGCATAGCGATGTTATTCTTTTGAAAATGTAAGCCATTTCCCTTTGGGATTATTCCATTTTTCCGAAAAATTCAAAAAAACAATCCCACCTATGCTAAAAAACAGGTTCATTTGCCCTGCCAAACAATTAACCAGTTAAAACAATTAACCTTTACATGATTACCGATAAAAGTCAACTCATTGCCCAGGCTTACGCACATCCGCCCACTAAGGAGCAAATGCTTTTTTGCGAACGGATGTCGAAGTTTTTGCAGGATAAAGACGACGAGCGGTGTTTTGTTTTAAAAGGCTACGCGGGTACAGGTAAAACCACTTCTGTAGCAGCTTTGGTAAAGGTTCTGACTAAATTTAACCTCAAAAGCGAGTTGCTGGCCCCAACCGGAAGGGCGGCGAAGGTAATGAGCCAATACGCCAATCGTAAAGCTTTAACCATTCACAAAAGGATTTACCGTAAACGTTCGGCTACATCGCCCGAAATGCAGTTTCAGCTGGCACCAAACCTGGCTGATAACACTGTTTTTATTATCGATGAGGCTTCGATGATTGCAGATGAATTTAATGAAACAGGTTCTTCGATATTGAGGGATTTGCTGGAGTTTGTGTATAATGATAAGAACTGTTTTTTGCTTTTTGTAGGTGATACAGCCCAGTTGCCTCCTGTAGGAAGTTTAGATAGTCCGGCTTTAAACGAGCAATATTTGAAAGACAATTTCTATCTCTCTGTTACTTCGGTAGAGTTAAAGGAAGTGGTACGACAGGGGAAAAAATCGGGTATTTTAGCCAATGCGACCATGTTGCGCAACCAGATTGCTAAAAATCCTGAAAACCCTTTGCCTAAATTCCTGACCAAAAATTATCAGGACATTTACAATATGCCAGGGGCACGTCTGGTAGAGGGGCTCGAATATGCCTACCGCAAATTCGGTATCGAAAATACGCTGGTGGTTTGCCGTTCAAATAAAACTGCTAATGTGTATAACCAGCAAATCAGGGCACGCCTGCTTTACCGCGAAGAAGAGCTTACAGGTGGCGATCAGATTATGGTGGTTCGGAATAATTATTTCTGGCTTCCAGATAATGATGAAACTGCTTTTATTGCCAATGGCGATATGGCTAAAGTAATTCGTGTAAGGGGAGAAGAGGAGCGTTATGGCTTCCGCTTTGCCGATGCGACGCTGGAGTTTATGGATTTTCCGGCGGCAGGGCAAATTAGCTGTAAGGTGATGCTCGATACCCTGAATTTAGAATCGGCCAATTTACCTTATGAGCAGAATAAAAAGCTTTTTGATGGTCTCAATGAGGATTATGAACACATTGCCAATAAAAGACAGCGCATGCTGGCCATAAAAGCCGATCCTTTTTATAATGCGTTGCAGATAAAATTTGCTTATGCGGTAACTTGTCACAAAGCACAGGGTGGGCAGTGGGATGCTGTTTTTGCCGATCAGGGTTATTTAACCGAAGAAATGATAGATCTCGACTTTTTACGCTGGTTATACACTGCTGTAACCCGTGCAAAAAAAGAGTTATATTTAGTCAATTTTGCGTCACAGCTTTTTGCGAAAACCGCGCTTGAAGATTACTATTAAAATGATTACTCAAATTTGAGGAGAACAACGACTACTACTAACCAATTATACTATGAAATTTGCTTTTAGTCTTAAAAACAAAGTGAAAATTGCCTTTTTACTTTTCTGCATCATGTGTTGTACGTTGCTGATCCGTTTTCTGGAAGATAAAAGCGTGAAGAAAATTAACGAATCTTTTATTTCGATGTATAATGACAGGCTGGTGCCTGCAACCGATTTGTATTTTATTGCTGAAAATCTGTACCATAAAAATACGGTGCTGCAGGATGCTTTTATAACGGACAATGTTGTACCTGCCTCGGTAAGTATCACCAAAATTAATCAGCATAATCGCAAAATCGATTCCGCAATTCGTAAATACGGACTAACCCTGTTGGTAAAACAAGAAAAAAGCTTTCTGAATGATCTGAAAAATGCGCTTACCATTCAA
The DNA here is from genome assembly GCF_003852395.1 of Pedobacter sp. KBW01. Lineage (NCBI taxonomy): Bacteria > Pseudomonadati > Bacteroidota > Sphingobacteriia > Sphingobacteriales > Sphingobacteriaceae > Pedobacter > Pedobacter sp. KBW01. The sequence continues at coordinate 143,589 of NZ_QAJQ01000019.1, read as the reverse complement.
AAAGTACTCGAAAATAAAGCATTGAGCCTGGGCAGTGCAGAAGGTAAAAAAGTTTACGAATCAGTAGGCCGTAATGCTGCTAACCAAACTTTCGATAAGCTTTCGGACTTAATTAAAATCCAGTCAAAGGTGGGGGATGAATTGATTAAAGATTCGAAAATTTTCGTTTCCGGAACTAAGGTTTATTCTACTTTGCAGGTTATTCTGGCTATAGTAATCGGTATTATGATTGTAGCCATTATCTCTGCCTCGAATGCTGTTAAAATACAGAACGAGAAGTTTAATTTAAATTGATTACCTGGTTTTTGGCCACGGATGCACGGAAGGCACAGAAAATTAATCTGTGTTAATCCGAGTCTCCGTGGCTGAATTTAGATAATCTGTCATCTCGAATGTAGTGAAGAGATCTTTATTAGATTTCTCCATTCCATTGCACTGCAGTCGAAATGACGACTACTCTGCATCATCATCAGTTAACAACCTGATCGAATCATCAGAAAGCATAATTAAACGCTCTTTATATAAAGACCCAATGGTTTTTTTAAAAGCACTTTTGCTGATCTGGAAACGGTGATAAATCTCTTCCGGAGAGCTTTTGTCGCCCAGTTCAATTATTCCACCACTCTTTTTAAGCGCGGCCAAAATCATTTCTTTCGAATCTAAAATGTGTCCGTAACCACTTGGCTGTAAGGTTAGGTCAATTTTACCTTCCACACGGATTTTTTTGATCCATCCTTTGCGCATATCGCCAATCTGGATATTATCAAAAACCTCGTTGTGATACAATAAACCAATGTAAGTATTGTTAATAATAGCATTGAAACCCAGGTCGGTTTCTTCGGTAATTAATAAACTTACCTCGTCGCCTTCTTCGAAATCAAAATTTTCTTCCTCTACAAAATCGTATAGTTTTGATGATGCGAGTAAGCGATCGTTATTTTCGTCGAGATATACATAAACTACATATTTATAGCCTTTTTGCATTGGCCTTTTTTGCTCGCGGTCGGGCACATACACGTCTTTATCAATGCCCAGATCCATAAAAACACCGTCCTCGTCAGAAACAACCTTTAAAAAAGCAAAATCACCAACTTCGGCGTAGGCTTTTTGTGTGGTCCCCGTTAAGCGGCCATCTTTTTGTACAAACACGAAAACAGAGATATTATCACCAATTTCGAGCCCTTTGGGCACATGTACATAGGGCAGGATAACCAGTTTGTCGCCGTCGGTTAAATTTAAACCAGCTTCGGTTTTACTTAATACTCTTAGTTCGTTGTATTTTCCTATTTCAATCATTTTTTGTGGGTTTAACCATTTTCTTCAATGGCTTTTGCGTTGCAAAGGTAACAATCTTTAAAGGCTAAGTCCGATTTAAATATATGAATTATTGAAGGATTGAATGAGGAGGGATTGAATGCGGGATTTCATAGACATTCGCTCATTCAATCCTTCAATCACTTAGCGCATTCACCCATTCAATAATTTACTGATTTAATCATTTCTTGTCAAATAATTGGGTTAAATTTGAACACCACAATTTAAGGTACTTCGTTGAATGGAAAAACCCAAAGCAGTCAAAAAGCCCAGTATTTTTAGTTTATTAGGAAATTACAGGGGCTTAATATTAATGCTGATCCTGTTTGCCCTGTTAAGTAATGGTATAAACCTGCTCTTACCTAAAATCATTGCACACGGAATCGACGCTTACACTAATAATACATTTCACCTCCAACCGATCCTGATTCAATTTGCCGGTGCCATTGTACTGGTTTTTATCTTTACTTATTTACAGAGTATTGTACAAACCTATGCATCAGAAAGGGTTGCCCGCGATTTAAGGACAAAGCTTTCTGATCAGATTTCGAGACAGAGCCATGCTTACATCATTCAGGCTAACCCCTCAAAATTATTAACCAATCTTACTGCCGATGCCGATTCGATTAAAATGTTCGTTTCCCAGGCCATTGTTTCCATCTGTTCTTCTATTTTTTTAATAGTTGGTGCCAGCATTCTGCTTTTAATCATCAACTGGAAACTGGCATTATGCGTTATTGCTATTGTACCAATTATAGGCGGAGCGTTTTTCTTCGTACTGAGCAAAGTACGGGTGCTTTTTAAAAAGAGCAGGGAAGTAATCGACTGGTTAAACAAGGTAATTAGCGAAAGCATTTTAGGCTCTGCTTTAATCCGCGTAATTAACTCGCAACAGCTTGAATACAATAAGTTTTTAGATGCAAATGCCAAAGCGAGGGACTTAGGACTTTCCATCCTGCGCCTGTTTGCCGGATTAATTCCAATTATCATATTCGTTTCTAACTTATCGGGTTTATGCATTCTGGTTTTAGGCGGGCATTTTGTAATCACCGGTTCAATGAGCCTGGGCGAGTTTGCCGCTTTTAGCAGTTACCTGTCGCTAATTATCTTTCCTATTTTGGTTATTGGCTTCATGAGTAATGTTATTGCCCAAGCCACAGCCTCTTATCAGCGCATTGAAACTGTATTAAATGCTGCAGAAATTAATCATCCGGGTACATTAACCACCACACTTTCAGGCGAAGTAGAGGGCAAAAATATTACTTTAAATTTTGGGCAGAAACCCATTTTAAAGTCCGTTTCATTTTCTGCCAAAGCGGGCTCCAAAACGGCTATTATTGGTCCTACAGCGGCTGGGAAAACACAGTTACTATATATATTAACAGGTTTAATTGAACCCGGAAGTGGCGAAGTGCTTTTTGATGGCCATGAAATTAAAAACTACAACCAGGAAGAGTTTCACAAGCAGGTAGGCTTTGTTTTTCAGGATAGCATTATGTTTAACATGAGTATCCGCGAAAATATTGCCTTTAGCGATACCGTTACCGATGAGTTTTTAGCTAAAGCCATTGCTACTGCCGAACTTAAAGATTTTGTAGAGGCATTGCCCGATCAGTTAAACACGATTATTTCCGAACGGGGCAGTAGTCTATCAGGCGGACAAAAACAACGTATTATGCTGGCGAGGGCATTGGCACTTAATCCTAAGGTATTGCTGCTCGATGATTTTACTGCCCGGGTAGATACCAATACCGAAAAGCGGATTTTAGAAAATATCCAGCAAAATTATCCCGGTTTAACCCTTATCTCAGTTACTCAAAAAATAGCTTCTGTTGAACATTATGATAAAGTAATCTTGCTGATGCAGGGTGAAATTATTGCAGAAGGAACTCATCAGGAACTACTGAAAAGCAGTCCTGAGTATGTTCAGATTTACAATTCACAACAGAGCACCAGTAATTATGAACTACAATCTTAATCAGCTTAGCGAAAAGCGCGAGAAGCAATCGACCTTTAAATCGCTTAATAGCCTGCTTAAACTGATCTCGGCAGAGCGTAGAAACCTTTGGCTGGCGCTTGTTATTATTTTAATTAACTCGGGTTTGCTGCTGCTGGGACCATTGCTGGTAGGCCATACGGTTGATACTTACATCCGCACCAAACAATTTCATGGCGTACTTGTTTTTGGAGGCATTTTGCTGGCCATGTATATGGTTGCAATGGTTACAGGCTACACCCAAACAAAATTGATGGGCGGTGTAGGCCAGCGGATGTTGTACACTTTACGTAATGCTATTTTTAATAAATTACAGGAATTTCCGGTTTCATTTTTTAACCAAAACAAGGCAGGCGACCTCATTTCGAGGGTAAATAACGATACCGATAAAGTAAATCAGTTTTTTTCGCAGTCGCTGATGCAGTTTATCAGCAGTATTGCAACGATGATTGGTGCGGGTGTTTTTCTGCTGTCCATCAACATCGAATTGGGTGCAGCAACACTTTCGCCCGCAGTAGGGATTGTTCTTTTTACGGTGGTGTTATCACCCTGGGTAAAAAGACGGAATGCCAAAAATTTAAAAAGTGTAGGCGGTATGAGTGCCGAAATTCAGGAAAGCCTGAACAATTTTAAGGTAATTATTGCTTTTAACCGGCGCGATTATTTCAGAAAACGTTTTGATGAGGCCAATAAAGAAAACTATAAAACTGCTATTGGAGCAGGTTTAGCCAATAATATTTTTGTACCTGTTTATGGTTTGTTGTCGAGCACTGCACAGCTGATTACGTTGTTATTTGGTATTTATTTAATTTCGACCGGAAGTTTTACGCTGGGTTTATTGGTGAGTTATATTGCCTACACCACCAACTTTTATAATCCATTAAGGCAACTGGCAGCCCTATGGACGAGCTTTCAGGTAGCGATGGCCAGTTGGGATCGTATTTCGCAGATTTTAATGCTCGAAAGTGATTTAAAGCAGATCGAAGATAAAGGAACTGTTAACGGTGATGCTTTACTGGAATTTAGAAACGTGCATTTCTCTTACGATGAATCGAAAGAGATTTTGCACAACATTAACCTCAAATTTGAGAAAGGCAAAACCTATGCTTTAATCGGCCCAACTGGTGGCGGTAAAACCACTACGGCCTCGTTAATTTCGCGTTTATACGATTCTACCAAAGGAACTGTGCTGTTAAATGGCAAAGATATCCGTTCATTTTCGGCTGCAGAGCGAACACAGAAAATTGGTTTTATTTTACAGGAACCATTCTTATTTACCGGAACGGTGAAAGAAAATATCCTTTACGGCAACAGCCAGTACCAGAATGTAAGTGATGGGGAGCTCGAAAAAATAATTGAAGGAGCCAATTTAAATGCCCTCCTGGCCATTTTTGACGAGGGGTTGAATACACCAATTAACTCCCTATCGGATAGTATAAGTCTGGGCCAAAAGCAATTGATAGCCTTTATGCGTGCAGTTTTGCGCAATCCAGAGTTGCTGATCTTAGACGAAGCCACAGCAAATATCGATACCATTACTGAGCAACTTTTGAGCGATATTTTAAATAAATTATCAAAAGAAACCACATTGGTAATTATCGCACACCGTTTAAATACGATCGAAAATGCTGATGAAATTTATTTTGTGAATGAAGGCGAGGTGCAAAAGGCCGGTACGCTTAACGATGCATTAAATATGTTACTCAAAGGAAAGCGGGTAAGTTAATATTTTTATAGACCTTACAGGTTTTAATAACCTGTAAGGTCTGGAAATCAAATCATCATCAATGAAAAAATATTTTTTCGCTCTGGCATTTTCTGTCATTAGTGTAGCAGCAGTTGCGCAAAGCGCAAAGCAGCAGATTTTTGTTCAGGACAGCCTAAAGCTTGTTTCTTCGCAGTTTAAATTTACCGAAGGTGCTTCGGTAGATAAGCAAGGCAATGTTTTTTTTACCGATCAACCGAATGATAAAATCTGGAAATATGGTACGGATGGCAAACTGAGCATGTACATGGACAAATCGGGTAGGGCCAACGGAACTTATTTTGATAAGAGGGGTAACCTGATTGTTTGCGCCGATGAGCACAACGAAATCTGGAAGATAGATAAAAATAAAAAGGTTACGGTGCTTTTTAGCGATTTTGAGGGTAAGAAGGTAAATGGCCCCAATGATATTTGGTTGGATGCCAGAGGCGGCATTTACTTTACCGATCCTTATTACCAGCGTGATTACTGGACACGGAAATCGCCTGAAATTGAACCTCAAAGGGTTTATTATCTACCAAAAGGCAAGAAAACAGCCATTGTTGTTGCCGATAATGTATTAAAACCGAATGGAATTGTGGGTACACCAGATGGCAAGTTTTTGTACGTGGCCGATATGAAAGCCAATAAAACTTACCGTTACAATATTGAACCCGATGCATCATTAACCGGTCAAACGTTAATTTTAAACCAACATTCTGACGGCATGACGCTCGATACCGAAGGCAATATTTATGTAACCGGTAAAGGCGTAAATATTTACAAGCCAAATGGCGAACAAATTGGCCATATTAATATACCTGAGGAGTGGTGCGGCAACATTTGTTTTGGTGGAAAGCAAAGAAACATACTTTTTATAACGGCTTCGAAATCGATTTATACCATACATGTAAATGCTAGAGGAGTAGAGTAGTGGCTTTAAATAGTGCTATAATGTATTAGAACGCATAAAATTCCGTAAACGTTAGCAGAAATTTTTTTCTGTTCAGTTTATTCAGAAGTCAAAAATATTAAACGCATTAATTAGTTTTGGGTTCCTACTTATAGGGATAGACGACTATGAAAAAGCCCTCTCAGGATTGAAGGGCTTTTTTACTTTTTACAGTCAGCTACGATTTTAAATTCTGCAAATACCCCGTTGGGGTAACCCCAAACTCTTTTTTAAATGCCTTTGTAAAGTACGATTGGGTTTGTATCCCTATACGGTACATTACTTCAGTCATCAGTACATCTTCAGTCTTCATAATTTCGATGGCTTTTCTAAGCCTTGCCGATCTTACAAACTCTCCGATGGATTGCCCGGTAATTGATTTAATTTTTTGATAAAGTTTGGTTCTGCTCATGCCAATTTCCTTACACAAATAATCTATATCCATTTCAGGATTAATCATTTCAGCATCGATAATGGCCAGTAATTTGGTTAAAAAGGCCTTGTCTTTTTCCGAATGGGCCAGTGTTTTGGGTTCGGTATCTTTATGTTTTAAATAATGGTCTTTCAGTTTTTGTCGCTGCTCAAAAATATTTTTGATAGTTAACTGAAGCAGATTAATATTGATGGGTTTGGTAAAATACATGTCTGCGCCTGATGTTGCACCTTCAATTTCGGCTTCTAAACTATTTTTGGCGGTAAGCATTAAAAAAGGGATATGGCTGGTTTCAATATCATCCTTAATTAAACGGCAAAATTCTGTTCCGTTCATTCCGGGCATCATCACATCGCTGATGATTAAGTCGGGCAGCTCTTTCCGGGCTTGCTCCAGTCCTGTATGGCCATCAATGGCTTCACTAATCTGATAAACCGGACTTAAAGTATCTTTTAAAAATGTTCTCAGCTCGTCGTTATCATCTACAATTAGAATGCGGGTTTCGGTACCGGCTGCTGGGCCGACTGTGTTTTGTATAGGCATTTCTGTTTCCGAGCGGTAGCTGATGCTTTCTAAACGGGTACCACCCGCTTCTGTATGCTGACTAAACTGTTCTGCCGGACTGTAATCTTCCTGGTTGTATGGAATGCCAATTATAATTTCTGTTCCCTCATTGCGCTCGCTCGATACCTGTATTAATCCTTTATGCAAGAGGGTTAAGCTCTTTACAAAGGCAAGGCCAACACCCGAGCCTAAATGTGTTTCAGTAATGCGGTAATAACGCTCAAACAAATGCTGGATAGAGCTTTTCGAAATGCCAATACCGCTATCTATTACACGCATATAGATATACGCACTGGCTTGGTACTCGCTTTTTACAACCAGTTGGTTTTCAAAAGTCGGTTTTAAAGCTGCTTCACCTGTAAAAATCTGAAGCTTGAGCGTACCGCCAGATTTGGTATATTTAAGCGAATTGTTGATCAGGTTGAGAATAATTTTCTCGATTACCTGCCTGTCGAACCAGATATTGGCTGGCAGGCTTTCCTTTTCTACCGTAAAACGGATTGCTTTTTCGGCTGCCATTTCTGAAAATTCTTCAGCAAGCTCATCGATAAACAAACTCAGATTACCGTTAATTACATTTAGTTTTAAAGCTCCTGAAGCTGTTTTTCTAAAATCCATCAACTCGTTTATCAACCTTAACAAGCGGTTAGCGTTGCGGTGTATGGTTTGGTAATAATTTTGGAAACTTTCCTGTGTATCTTCTTTCAGTAAACGCTCTATTGGCCCGAGTATTAACGAAAGTGGGGTGCGGAATTCATGCGAAATATTAGTAAAGAACTGGAGCTGGGTTTGATGCATTTCCTCCCTTTTTTCTTCTTCGATTTTTCTGATCTCGAGCCTTCGTTTAAAGCTTAATGCAGCATAAGTGAGATACAGGGTAGTGGCTATAACCAGTAACCTAAACCACCAAGTGGCCCAAAAAGGTGGCGATATTACAATTTTTACCGCGGTACCTGTATTGTTCCATACATTGTCGTTATTGGATGCCCGTACATTGAAAGTATAGGTTCCGGGATCGAGGTTAGTATAAAATGCTTGTTTTGCATTGCCTACATTGATCCAGTTTTCGTCTTCGCCTTCAAGTTTATAGGCGTAATTATTATTCTCGTTGGCTACATAATTTAGGCTTGCAAAGCGGAAAGATATGGTAGCCTGATCGTAGTCGAGATGGATTTCTTTGGTATAGCTGATTTCGTTTTCGAGTACCGATCCTGGTATATTGGGTAAAATCTGCTGGTTAAAAATCCGGAATTCGGTGAGGTAAACAGGCGGAATAAATTTATTGGTTTTAATGTCGTCAGGTAAAAACGAATTAAAGCCATTGGTGCCTCCAAAAAACATTTCGCCGCTTTTGGTTTTTAAATAAGCATTGGCTTCAAATTCGAGGCCCTGCAAGCCGTCGCCGGTATTGTATTTTTTATAACTATGGTTTTGCGGGTTAAATTGGGTAAGCCCTTTTGCTGTCGAAATCCAAAAATTGCCCTTGGCATCCTCTGTTATTCCTTTAATAAATTCGGTAGAGAGGCCTGCTTTAGTGGTATATAGTTCGAATTTATTCTGGCTGCGATTAAAGCGGTATAAACCCGTTTGTCCAATCCACAAATTTCCTTTGCTATCGATAAAGATTACACGTAAATCGGGCCTTTTACCACTGCCCATAAAATAATGTGTAAATACCTGTGTGTTTAAGTTGTAGCAGTTTAATCCGCCATCATCGGTACCAATCCACAGGTTTTTGTAGTGGTCTTCATTAATCGAAACCACATTGTTTCCGATAAGCTGGGTACCATTCCGGCCTTTTTCTATTCGCTTAAATTGTCTGGTTTGCAGGTCGAAAAGGTTAAGTCCACCATAATAAGTGCCTATCCAGATGTTTTTATTGCTGTCTTCAAACGATTTCTGCACATAATCTGACGAGATAGAAGCCGAATTGGCTGGATTATGGTTAAAACGCGTAAAAGTGCCATCGCCACGCATCAGGTTCAGTCCGCCTGCCCAGGTGCCAATTAATATAGTACCATTCTGGCTTTCGGTGATATCGAGCACAGCGTCGGCTCCAATAGTGCTGGCATTAAATGGATTATAGCGATAATGGGAAAAAGTTTTGTTTGCTTTATTGTAGATGTCGAGCCCGCCACCATCAGTACCAATGTAAATATTGCCGGCCCTGTCTTCGTGAAAAGCCTTTACATCATTGTAGCTTAAACTGTTTTTATTGTGTTCCTGGCGTACCAGTTTAAACTTGTCAGCCTGCGGACTATACAGGTTTACACCTCCGCGGTGGGTACCAATCCACAAATTTTCCTGCCGATCGATAAAGAGGGCCGAAACTGTGCGTTGCGATAAGCTGAAGGCGTTGCCAGGTTCGTTTTGGTAATGGGTAAAAGTTTCTGTTTTTGGGTCCAGATGATCTAAACCACCATTAATGCCGCCAATCCAGATGTTGTTTTGCCTGTCGAAAGCAATTGCCCTAACCAGATCACTCCCTAAACTGTTTTTGCTGGTTTCCTGGTGCTGGTAAGTTTTTATTAAATTATTTTGAGGGTTGTAATGGATCAACCCGCTTTCTTCTGTTGCCAGCCAAAAAGAACTATCAGCTGCTTTTTTTATGGCCCTGAATACTTTGTTTTCTAAACCGTCTATTGGGCTCGATATACCTGATTTAAGGTTTAAAACATGGATGCCGGCATCGGTTGCCATCCAGATATTTCCATTGGTGTCGCTATAAAGGTCGTTAATATAATCTTTTCGACTCGCTTTAGCGGTCGATTTAAATGGATATCTGCTAAAACTGTTCTTTGCTACATTGAGTAGGTTAAGGCCGCTGCCATAAGTACTCACTAAAATTCCTTTACTGGTTTCTTTAACCGAGGTAATGAAGTTGTTGGTTAAAACATTTTTTTCGTTAGTGCGGTAAGTGGTAAAATTATTTTGCTCGGCATTAAACCTATTTAAGCCATCGGAGGTTCCCACCCAGAGGGTATGGTTTTTATCTTCAAATATACATCTGATGAAATTATCGCTAAGGCTGTTGGTGTCATTACTGTGTTTGTAGTAAGTAATCTGGCCGCCATCATATTTGTTTAGCCCATCGCGTGTACCAAACCAGATAAAGCCCCGGTGATCCTGAAAAATGCATTCGATGGTGCTATTCGATAAGCCATCTTCTACACTTACATGTTTAAATTTTAAATTCTGGGCCTGCACGTTTCCCAGTGATAAAATCAAAATAAAGAAGAAAATGGTTTTAATTAGTGCAGTCATTCGGTGTTCGGTCAGACGGTTTCTGAAGCGGTAAATATAATTTATTTTTCACGAACCTATTCATTTAAGAAAACGGTCCTTCCCAGCTTGCCTGGGAATCCTAATGCTTTGGCTATGCTAGTATAATGCTTTAGGATTCCCGTTTTTACGGGAATGACGGATCGGGGTAGGGTGATTTTCTATAGGGAATCCGTTGTAAAGAATCCGACCTCCCCAGCTTGCCTGGGAATCCTAATGCTTTGGCTATTCTGGTATGGTGCATTACGATTCCTGTTTTCACGGGAATGGCGGATTTGGGTAAGGTGATCTTCTATAAAAAATCTCTCAAAACCTGTTTTAAATGCCTTAAATGAATATAATATGTCGATTAGCACAAAAGATATGAACGATAGCACAAAGCCAATTGGGGCATATAGTGTTCTTTTGTAGGTATAATTCTAACCATAATATTCTATGCACAATTTTACATCTTTCTTCAGGAGTAACAAGCGAATCTTAATGCTTTTACTGTTGATTTTTACAAACGGATATCTTTTTGCACAGCAGGCTACCATTACCGGTGTTGTAAAATCGGCACCCGATAATTTAGGCGTGCCTGGCGTAAGTATCCGTTTAAAAGGTACATTAATTGCCACATCAACCGATGCACAGGGTAATTTCAGTATTAAGATTCCGGCAAAGGCAGGTATACTGGAGTTTACTTCTGTAGGCTACCAAACCAGGGAAATCCAGGTTACTAAAACCACTAATTTTACCGTTACCTTAACCGAAGATGCGGCAACATTAAACGATGTGGTGGTAGTAGGTTACGGAACCACCCGAAAGCAAGACCTTACAGGCTCTGTAGCAGTTGTAGGGGTAAAGGATTTCCAGAAAGGAAGTATTACCACACCCGAGCAAATGTTATCGGGTAAAGTTTCGGGTGTAGCCATTACTTCTAACAGTGGCCAACCGGGCAGTGGAAGCACTATTCGTATTCGTGGAGGTTCTTCGCTCAACGCCAGTAACGATCCTTTATTCGTAATTGATGGTGTTCCGTTAGAAAATGGCGGCGTTTCAGGTGCGTCCAATCCGCTTAGCTTTATTAATCCGAACGATATTGAAACATTTACAGTTTTGAAAGATGCTTCAGCAGCTGCTATTTATGGTGCCAGGGCCGCAAATGGTGTTATTATCATCACTACAAAAAAGGGATTGGGTGATGGTTTAAAGGTAAGTTTCAATTCGGTTAATTCTATTTCGAAAATTGTTAAGCAGCTCGATGTGCTTAGTGCAGATCAAATCAGATCGATTGTGAATGCCAATGGTACCGTGGCCCAGAAAGCGCAATTGGGCGGTTTTAATACCAACTGGCAGGACCTGATTTATCAGGATGGGATTTCTACCGATAACAACATCAGCATTAGCGGCGGGATTAAAAAATTGCCTTACCGTTTATCTGTTGGTTATCAGAACCAAAGCGGCATACTAAGAACCGATCAGCTGGAAAAAAGATCAGCAGCATTTGTACTCAATCCGCGCTTTTTTGATAACCATTTAAAAGTTGATATCAATCTGAAAGGAAGCATGCAGAAAACCCGTTTTGCCAATTCTTCCGCTATTGGTGGTGCTGTAAGTTTCGACCCTACACAGGCTACTTATACCAACCGTGCGGATTACAACGGCTATTGGGAATGGCTCGACCCGACAACACCAACGGGTTTGGTTAATTTGGTAGGGCGTAACCCTGTCGGATTGCTTGAGCAACGCGAAGACCGTGCTAAACCCTTGCGCAGTATCGGCAATATTCAGTTAGATTATCAATTTCACTTTTTGCCCGAATTGCATGCCAATTTTAATGCTGGTTACGATGTAGCTTCGGGTAAAGGAACTGTTTATGTAGATCCGAATGCTGCAGAATCTATTTTAAGTAACGGGGTGGGTAATCAGTACAAAACAAACAGGAGAAACACTGTAGTCGATTTTTACCTCAACTACATCAAAGAATTTAAATCGATAAAAAGCAGGATCGATGCTACTGCCGGTTATTCTTATAACGATTATTTAACCACACAATATTTTTATCCCAGTTTTGATGCAAATGGCAATAAAGTGCCCAATTCAGATCCCGCTTTTGCTTTTAACAAGCCTCAGTACCGCTTAATCTCTTATTTCGGGAGGTTAAATTACAATTACGATGAACGTTTTCTGTTAACGGCAACATTGCGCCGTGATGGTTCATCGCGTTTTGGTCCAGCCTATAAATACGGCCTTTTTCCTTCGGTAGCCTTGGCGTGGACCGTTAAAAACGAATCGTTTTTAAAAGATATTAAAGCCATTTCGGCAATGAAACTACGTGCCAGCTATGGTATTACCGGTCAGCAGGATGGTATTGATAACTATGGTTATTTGTCTACTTACGGTTTGAGCTCGCTAAATGCCCAATATCAGTTTGGCAATACTTTTTATCAGATGTACCGCCCAAGTGCCTACATTGCCAATATTAAATGGGAAGAAACTGCAACCGCGAATATTGGTTTGGATTTTGGCCTTTTCGATAACCGCATTACCGGTAGCCTGGATGTTTACCAGAAAAAAACCAGCGATTTACTGAACAGAATTCCTCAACCCGCCGGAACCAATTTTGCGGCCACAGCCATCGTGAATGTGGGCGATATGAAAAATGAAGGGGTAGAGCTTACCTTGAATTTTAATCCCGTTAAAGCAAAAGACTTCGACTGGAATTTCAGCTTCAATGCTACCTATAATAAAAACACCATTACCAATTTAACGGTTGTACCTAACGATCCAAATTACGCAGGTTTCCCGAGTGGTACCATTGCAGGTGGTGTAGGTGGGCAGAATGCCTTTATTAATGCAGTTGGCGGACCAAAAAATACCTTTAACCTTTTCGAGCAAGTGTACGATCAGGCGGGTAACCCAATTGAGGGTGTGTATGTAGATCAGAATGGCGATGGTATTATCAGTCCGAGCGACTTTAAGAAAGGCAAACAAGCCGATCCAAAGGTGTTTTTAGGTTTTAGCAATAACCTGAGCTATAAAAAATGGAACTTGTCTTTCACCTTAAGGGCTAACCTGGGCAATTATGTGTACAACAATAATTTTAGCCAGAGTGGCAACCTGACGCAGATTTTAGGTACAGCCATTATCTTAAACGGATCGCCAAACTACCTGACAACCAATTTTAAAGGGCAACAGTTGTTGAGCGATTACTATGTGCAGAATGCGGCTTTCCTGCGTATGGATAATGTAAATCTGGGTTATTCGTTTGGTCAACTTTTTAAAAGCAAAGCCAGCCTGCAGCTTACCGGTAGTGTACAGAATGTATTTGTGGTAACCAAATACAAAGGACTCGATCCTGAAGTAGCTTCTGGTGTAGATAACAACATCTATCCAAGGCCCCGCGTATTCTCTTTAGGCTTAAACCTTAATTACTAAACAATGAACTGTTTAATCAAAAAATATATGAAACTACGTGTTTTACAATTAAGCACACTGGCTTGTATGGTATCTGTTTTACTGGCAGCATGCAACAAGTTAGATCTCACGCCAACCAACGATTTAACGGCTGATAAAGTTTATACCACCGCTGCAGGTTACAAGCAAGCGCTGGCTAAAGTTTACGGTGCTTTTGCCCTTACCGGAAATGCATCTGTTGGCCAGCCCGATATTCCATCAGAAATTATCAAAGATGAAGGGAACTCTGATTTTTTAAGGCTGTACTGGAACTTACAGGAATTAACTACCGATGAAGCCGTATGGTCGTGGAAAAACGATGCGGGCATTCAGGGATTGCACGAGCTGAGCTGGTCGTCAATCAATTCCATCATCAATGGATTGTATTACCGTTCTTTCTTTCAGATTACCTTGTGCAACGATTTTATCAACCAATCGTCGGATGATAACCTGAGCAAACGAGGCATAGTGGGAGCTGATGCAGACCAGGTGCGTAAATTCAGGGCCGAAGCGCGATTTATCAGGGCTTACCAATATGCGGTGCTAATGGATATTTACGGAAATCCGCCATTGGTAACTGAAACCACTGAAATTGGTGGCAAAGACCTTCCGAAACAGATTCAGCGCAAAGATTTGTTTACTTATGTAGAAACGGAACTGAAAGCAATAGAAAATGAACTAAGCGCACCAAAAGCCAACGAGTACGGCAGGGCCGACAGGGCTGCAGACTGGGCTTTATTGAGCCGGATTTACCTCAATGCCGAAGTGTACACCGGTACAGCCAGATATACCGATGCCATTACCTATTGCAATAAAATTACTGCTGCGGGTTATACTTTGCATGGCAATTACCGCGAACTAACCATTGCCGATAACCACTTAAATACCGACGAAAATATTTTTACCATTAATTATGACGGTACCAATACCCAGAATTATGGCGGTACAACTTATTTAATGCATGGGCCTGCAGGGGTGCCAGCTGATGTTTCGGGTTCGAACGGTAACTGGGGAGGTTTACGCATTACCCAGCAGTTTGTAAATCTTTTTGCCGATAAAACAGGCGCAACCGATACCAGGGCACAGTTTTACATGTCGGGACAGAACATGGAGATCAATGATCTTTACACCTCTACCGATGGTTATTCGAGCACCAAATACCGCAATAAAACCCGTTCGGGCGGTCCTGCACCACACCAGGATGTAGCCAAAGATTTTTCTGATATCGATTTCCCGTTGTTCCGCCTGGGCGAAACCTATTTAACCTACGCCGAAGCTGTGTTGCGCGGCGGATCGGGTGGTAGTTTAACTACTGCGTTAGATTATGTGAACAAATTGCGTACCCGCGCCTACAATGGCAGTACAGCAGGTAACATTAGCTCGAGTGCTTTAACCACCGATTTTATCCTGGATGAACGTGGACGTGAGCTTTGGTACGAAGCTTCGCGAAGGACAGATTTGATCCGCTTTGGAAAATTTACTACCGCTGCTTATTTGTGGGCCTGGAAAGGCGGGGTTAAAACAGGCACGGCAGTAAACAGCAAGTATAATCTTTATCCATTGCCACCTACTGATCTTTCAGCCAATCCAAATCTACGTCAAAACACAGGTTATTAATTCAGCTTTAACAACATGAAAACGATATTTAAACTATTTGCGATTACCTTGCTTTTGGGCAGCATTTTGTTTGCCTGTAAAAAAGAAGCGAGCACCAATATTGTCAATCCGCCCAATTCAGCGGCGCTGGCTTTCAAAAGCTCTGCCTCTGCAGTGGTTTTAACTGCGGCAAACGATGCAGAAAAAGTAGTTACCTTTAATTTTAAGGCCGCTAACTTTGGTGTAAGCATCATACCTACTTATTCTTTGGAGTTCGATTTGCCTTCAGATACCGTTGGTGCCAATGCCTGGGCCAATGCTATTGTGGTAAAAATACCTGCCGGAACATTTGAAAAAGCCTATTTAGGTGCAGATCTAAATTCGCTGGCGGGTGTTCAGCTCAATCTGCCTACCGGAACGGTAAGTACTTTGGCGGTGCGTTTAAAGGCAGAGGTTACTCAAAACACCGGAACTGCATCAAGCATCAAACCAATTTACGCTGCTTTAACCCTAACCGTTACCCCTTATAAGGCAACAATCGAATATCCTGCCTTGCTGGTTAAAGGAGGTAATTCATGGAAAACACCAGCAACAAGAACCAATGGCTTGCTATTAACCTCATCAAAATTCAATTCGAAATATGAAGGTTACCTGAACCTGCCCAATGCCGATGGCTGGGGAGGAGACGGGTTTCAACTGGTATCGACAAAAGATGTTAGCAAAATTTATGGCTGGGGTACTTCAGCCACTACAATGAGCCTGGGTGGAGGTAATTTATGGCTTACACCAGCACCAGCATACATGAAGGTAAATGCCGATGTAGACGCTTTAACCATTAGCTATACACCTGTTAAGTTCTTTATTTCGGGCGATGATAACGGATGGAGCACTTCATCAACCCCAATGGTTTATAACGCCGGTACCGGTAAATGGGTGGCGGCCAATGTAGCTTTAACCGCCGGAAAAACATTTGTTTTTACCTGTAACGGTGGTTACGACATCAGTTATAAAGTAGATGCCACTGGCGCATTGGTTTATGCCGGTGCACCAACCTGGGGCGGTATCAATATTCCGGTGGCCAAAACCGGGGTGTACACGGTTACTTTAGATTTAAGCGCCGGAGATGGAAATTATAGCTATTCAGTTAAATAAAATGATTATGTTAACGATAAAAAATATAAAACAGATGAAATGTTTTGCATTAATTGCCTTATTAATTACAGCCAATGTAAGCTGCAAAAAAACGGTTAAAGGTGAAACACAGCTTTATCCCGCACCCGATCTGGTAGGAACTTATGCCAAAGGTGCCGATGTAAGCTGGATTACAGAAATGGAAGCTGCCGGTAAAAAGTTCTACAACAATGCAGGCGAACAGCAGGATATATTCAAAATACTGAAAGATAAAGGGATCAATACCATTCGCTTACGGGTTTGGGTAAATCCAGCATCGGGTTACTGTAATACTGCCGATGTGCTGGCTAAGGCGAAGCGGGCAAAGGCAGCTAACATGCGTTTGCTGATCGATTTCCATTACAGCGATTCGTGGGCCGATCCGGGCCAGCAAAATAAACCAGCTGCCTGGGCAACACAGGATTTTGCCACATTAAAAGCTTCAGTGTATAACCATACGGTGGAGGTATTGACGGTTTTAAAAAACAATAAAATTGTACCCGAGTGGGCGCAGGTAGGCAACGAAACCAACAATGGCATGCTATGGAACGACGGAAAAGCATCGGTGAATATGAAAAACTTTGCTGATCTCGTAAGCTCTGGTTATAACGGGGTTAAAGCCGTAGATCCTGCCATTAAAGTGGTGGTACACATTTCAAACGGATATGACAATGGCTTGTTCCGCTGGATTTTTGATGGATTGAAAAATAATGGCGCCAAATGGGATGTAGTGGGTATGTCTATGTATCCCTCAGCCAGCGATTGGTCGGCAAAAAATACGCAGTGTTTAACCAACATGACGGATATGGTTTCGCGTTACGGATCGGAAGTAATGATTTGTGAGCTGGGTATGCCCGTTACTGATGCTGCGGTATGTAAGGATTTTATTAAAGATTTAATGGCAAAAAATAAATCTCTGCCAAACAACAAAGGCCTCGGCGTTTTTTATTGGGAACCACAATCATACAACAGCTGGAATGGCTATAAGTTAGGCGCTTTTGATGACACGGGCAAACCAACCGTTGCCATGGATGCATTTTTGCCTTAATATAAAGTTGGTCCGGATTTGTAACTAGAGTTGGTCCGGATTTGTAATCCGGATCAGTTAAATACGGGATTTTAAATCCCGACTAGCGAACAGAAAATCATCTATCTATTTATTTAAAGTAATTACCCTATACATGTTCCTTTTAAGAAAAATATTTTTTACCATTTTAGTGCTTAACCTTTTTTATATCAATGCTTTTGCACAGCGAACGGAGGTTTTGTTAGATGAGGGCTGGAAATTTTCTAAAGGGAATTTCCCCACTGCGGCCGAACCTGGTTTTAACGATACGCGCTGGGAAACAGTAAGTGTACCACATGATTGGGCTATTAGCGGACCGTTTGATAAAGAAATTGATAAACAGGTAACAGCAATTACCCAGAATAACGAAACCAAGGCAACTGAAAAAACTGGCCGCACTGGTGCTTTGCCTTACGTTGGCGAGGGCTGGTACAGGAAAAAGCTCAATCTGCCGGTAATTAAACCAAACCAAAAAGTTTTACTACAGATTGATGGTGCCATGAGCGAACCACGTGTGTACCTGAATGGAAAGCTGGTAGGGCAGTGGAATTATGGCTACAACTATTTTTATATCGATATTACCAATGCGTTAAAAACGAACGATAACCTATTAGCCATTCATTTGCAGAATAAGCCTAAATCATCGCGCTGGTACCCCGGTGCTGGTTTGTACCGTAATGTGCACCTCATTATCAAATCAGGTCAAAGTGTCGATCAATGGGGCATTACCGTAACTACACCTGTTATTAAAAAAGAATTTGCGAAGGTGAACATCAAGACCAGGTTAACAGGCAAAGGCCTGCGTTTGGTTACGCAGATTTTGGATAGCTTAGGCCAGCAGGTGGCTCTTGATACCGCTAAATCAATTTTTGGCAACGAAGCAGAACAAAATATAGCCGTAACAAACCCACATTTGTGGAGTCCCGAAAGCCCGTACCTGTACACCGCGGTTTCGACGGTCTACGAGGGGAATGTGCCTAAGGATGTGGTGCGTACCCGGTTTGGGATCAGGGAAATTAAGTACACTGCCGGCCTTGGCTTTAGCCTGAACGGGAAAGTGCGCAAGTTTAAAGGGGTTTGTTTGCATCACGATTTGGGGCCGCTGGGTACTGCCATTAATACAGCCGCGCTTAAAAGACAACTCACTATTTTAAAGGAAATGGGTTGCGATGCCATCAGAAGCTCACACAACATGCCTTCGCCCGAGCAACTGGAGCTTTGTGATGAAATGGGTTTTATGTTCCTGGCCGAAAGTTTCGATGAATGGGCAAAAGCCAAGGTAGAAAACGGTTATCACCTGTATTTCAATACCGATGCAGAAAAAGATATTGTTAACCTGGTGCAGGCAACCAAAAACCATGCTTGTATTGTAATGTGGAGCTCGGGTAACGAAGTGCCCGACCAGTTTGGTGCAGAAGGAGTAAAAAGAGCGAAATGGCTGCAGGAGATTTTCCACCGCGAAGATCCTACCCGGCCGGTAACAGTGGGTATGGATCAGGTTAAAGCCACCATGCAGTCGGGTTTTGGCGCATTGATGGATATTCCGGGTTTAAATTACCGCGTACATCTTTATGAAGAAGCAAATAAGGTATTTCCACAAGGATTTATCCTGGGCTCAGAAACGGCATCAACGGTAAGTTCAAGAGGGATATATAAATTTCCGGTTGTAAAAGGATTTGATAAACAATATCCTGATTTTCAGTCCTCTTCCTATGATTTGGAATATTGCAGCTGGTCTAATGTGCCTGATGACGATTTTGTTTTGCAAGACGATAAACCATGGGTAATAGGAGAGTTTGTTTGGACTGGTTTCGATTACCTGGGCGAACCTACGCCTTACGACAGCAGCTGGCCATCAAGAAGTTCATATTTCGGGATTTCTGACCTTGCAGGTTTGCCTAAAGACCGTTACTATTTGTACAGAAGCCGCTGGAATACAACAAAACCAACCCTGCACTTGTTGCCTCATTGGAACTGGGCCGGTAGAGAAGGAGAAACCACTCCGGTTTTTGTGTACACCAGCTACGATAGTGCCGAGCTCTTTTTAAATGGTAAAAGCCTTGGTGTGCGTAAAAAAGACAAATCTACACCTCAAAACCGTTACCGCCTGATGTGGATGGATGTTAAGTACGAGCCAGGAACTTTAAAAGTAGTTGCTTTGGATAGCAATGGGAAACCGGTAGCCGAAGAGCAAATCACCACGGCAGGTAAACCCTATAAAATTGTGCTAACACCCGATAGAAAGGAAATAAAAGCAGATGGTAAGGATTTATCTTTCGTAACCGTTTCGATAGTGGATAAAAATGGAAATCCATGCCATACGGCGAGCGATCAGTTAAATTTTGAGGTAAGCGGAGCAGGAGCATTTAAGGCTGTTTGTAATGGCGATGCAACTTCGCTCGAGTCGTTCGAGAAACCTACTATGAAACTTTTTAGCGGTAAACTGGTAGTGGTGGTACAGGCCAATAAAAAAGGCGGACCGATAAAATTAAATGTGAAGGGAAAAGCCTTAAAGAGCGAGCCTTTGCAGATTGTTGCCGTGCAATAATAAAGCTGTTTTTACCCGGGATGACGATGCTGTGCTGCAATCGTCATCCCGACATTGCTTTTATAATCTTTCATCTCTACAGATTTAGCTACGTTAAGCAGCCCTGGCCCTTGGTTGTATTACTTTCGATCGAAACGATTAGGGTTTTGTAAAAATAAAGTGGGTACACAATTTCTGCTACATTTTTGGGTTTAATGATAAAGGTTTTAATTTGAAAACTGAATGTATAGGTGCTGTTACAATTCACCACCATTCAGATAATTTTTTAAATTAGCATATATTAAAAAAAACCTGATAGCTTATGGAAAAACTTAAAGAAGAAACCAAAATCAAAGCTTTCTTAAGCAGGATAAAAACAGAGTGGCCCGGAATAGTCGAGCGCTTTGAATTTAAAACAAAAAGTGTAATCTATGTTCATTTAAAAGAAGGCGTATCCAGCATGGATTTTTTGGGTAAACTTTCGCGACAGGTTGAACGTTTTGTCGATTTTACCATGCCAATTATCCTTTATCACATTGAAAGTGATGGCATGAATTTAAGATCGCATCCAATTAATTGGTATTCATCTCTTGCACAAAGAAAGGCGTGATAATCTTATTTTGGGATGCAATTAGGCTGATTTTTTAGTCGAAGGTGTAAAGATAAACTTTACAGTTGTGAAACTTTTTGCGCATTATTATCAATTTTATTTGCTTGTAATTTTGGTTTTTGGGTTTTAATCCTATTTTTGGGTCTTTAAATTTAAAAACATCCAGTATAATGAAAAACGGAACAGTAAAATTTTTTAACTCAGAAAAAGGCTTTGGCTTTATTAAAGAGGAAAGCGGAACTGAGATTTTTGTGCATGCATCAGGCCTGATTGACGAAATCAGAGAAAATGATACAGTTGAATACGAAGTTCAAGAAGGCAAAAAAGGCCTTAATGCAGTGAAAGTAAGAGTTGTATAATTCTTCCCCTAAAAAGATTTTGAGCAGGATTTAGTCCTGCTTTTTTTTTGCCTTATTTTTCGATTTTACCTAAATCCACTGCTATACACCTGAGTGTAGCCACACTCCATTGTTGTTCAGAAAATGAATAGGGGAGGTTGAAAAAAAATCGTGCTCATTTTTAACGAATTACCTTTTTTAACACTTTCTAGCGGCTTTTGTATAGTTGTTTTCTGGATTGGATTTTTATTTTTGTTACTGTCGATACAGTCGGCCGGAACCAGAAAAACTAAATATTTTTGCAACTTTCTATTTTTTCAGCATCTACGCCTGCCACATACAATAAACGTCTGGATGAAGGCACTTTTATGGCAGCCGCTCAATTTGTGATGGCGCTTAATTTTGCAACAGAATTTGAGCTTCTAAGCCTTTCGGCTATGAATGTGCAGGCTACCAATAAAAAAGGAGGACTCGTATTTGTAAGAAACGGAAAGCTGAAAATGCACCCCGAGATTTACGATCACCTTGCACTTATATCCATATCTTCTATCTGCGCTTCGAGTGTTTATGCTCACGGGCTTGACAAAATTTCGACGGAAATTATACACCTGCCATACAGCGATGGTTTATTGGATGTTAAGGGGGCAGAAGAAGATTATATGTCGTTTAAGCGTTTATGTAGTCCCGTTTGCAGGTTTTTCTTGCTTCATCCTAAAAAAGTGCAGTGGTCGGCTATTTTGACTGCATTCAGGTTCTTTTTAATGGATGGCATATGGGAAGTAGTTGCTTTTGTAGCTAAGGCCATTCATCAGGCCGATGCTGATGTATGTTCATGTGCACAACTGTTAGATGAAATGCATAAACAGGATTGGTATGCCGATTTTGCTGTATCCCTTCAAAATTTTCACCAATCCAGATACCCTTTAAGCAAAGCCAGCTTAACCGCTGAACTTCCTGAAATGGCGTAAATGGGGCTATTTTAAATAGTTTTCGAGCATTTCAAGAATTGGGTCTTCTATACTTCTGTTGCCCATGTTATTCAATTTCTGCTGGGAAGAATTGTGTTTTTCGATATATGTGGCTTCTGTTTTGTTGAATTTTAGATAACCCTGTTCAAAATAACGTTCCTCTATCTCCGAAGAAGAATCAAGCGAACGGAACCATAATTTGATCAATGAGCCTGTCATTTTATCAAAATAAAGCCAGTGATAAGTTGCCTCCGCATCTGCATTTGGAGGTAAATCAAGACGTTGTATTTCTAGGATAACCGTTTCTGAATTTTGGAAGAAGTATAAAACCCTGTATTTAGCCGACATGTGGGCAAAAATAAGACTTAATTTTTGATCAGAAAAGGGAATTATGTTGTTTAGATTGAATTAAGATTAAGACATTTATTGTATAAAAATACAGATGGTCTGGTAATGAGGAGGGTACTAGCTTGCTTAAGGTTTAAGGTGGAAGTTTTAGGGTTCGCCGAACAAGGTTGAAGGTCAAACGTTTAAGCTTTAAGCTCATTTACATGTTTCATTACGATTCCCGCCTACACGGGAATGACGATCCGCTATATTAAAATAGCCCCTTATATGTACTTAGGTGTCTTAGGTGGTAAATTTAAGCGCATTAATGTTTTTCGCCCTTAATTACTTTGAACAAATGAAAAACATGCGGAAATAAAACATCCATACTTTCTTCCACACCGTTTTTGGAGCCTGGAAAGGTGAGTACAAGCGTTTGACCAATAAAACCCGCTACGCCTCTGGAAAGCATCGCATAAGGCATACGCTCTTGCCCGTACTGGCGTGCAGTTTCCATAATACCCGCTATAGGCCGGCCAATTAAAGGCAAAATGGCATCGGGGGTAACATCACGTGGCGAGAGCCCGGTGCCTCCGGTAAAGATCAGCAACTGGTAGCCTGCATTGCTCAGTTCAGTGGCTTTATTGCCAATGGCTTTAACATCATCCGGTACAATTTCATATTGCCCGGTATCAATACCAAACTGTTCGAGACGTGCAATAATGGCCTTGCCCGAGCTGTCTTGCGCTTTGTTCTCATAAACCGAATCAGAGCAAACCACAACTGCAGCCTTAATTTCAGGAAACCGTGCATTTTTAAGGTCTGATTTGCCGCCCGATTTTTTAAGCAGCTTAATATTGGCTATTTCTATGCCTTTATCAATCGGCTTAAGCATATCGTACATGGTTAATGCCGCCACAGAAGCACCATGCATGGCTTCAACTTCAACACCGGTTTTATAAACGGTATGTACTTCAACGGTAATGACAACCTCCAGATCGATGATCTCGTAGGTAATAGCCGTATACTCGACCGGGAGCGGGTGGCAATCGGGAATAACATCACTGGTTTTTTTTACGCCAAACAGTCCGGCAGCACGTGCAAATTCGAATACATCGCCTTTGGGTATTTTACGTTGCTCAATGGCTTCGATAGTTTCCTGCTTCGATACTTTTACAGTAGCACAGGCAATGGCAATCCTTAAACTGTTTGATTTTTTTGTGATGTTAACCATATTAAATATTTTCTTTCCACTGGTGGGTTTCGTCTTCAAATATTTCTTTACCCCACACCGGTAACTCTGCTTTTAGGCGCTCCACCACTTCGCTACAGGCATCAATTGCAGGTTTGCGGTGCGCAGAAGAGGTAAATACAAACAGGCAGATTTCGCCAGCCTTAATGTTACCCAAACTGTGGTAAACGTGCATACAGTTAAGCGGGTATTTTGCAAAAACAGCTTCCCTTATCTCGTGCATTTTTTCGAGTGCAAGGGGTTCGTAAGTGGTATATTCGATTGCCGAAACAAGTTTGCCACCTATTTCATCTTTCCGTACCTGGCCCATGAAAATACTGTGGCCACCAATACCCGTTTTACAGCTGTGTTTTGCAATGCTATCGGCAATAAAGGCCGGATCTATTTTGCCCTGTACAAATATGTTTTTGATCTTCTTTTCGCTCATGTTAGGGTCTGATAAAATAATCTCTCCATTTAACAATTCCGCCTTTTAAGCTGTATATTTTTTTAGTATTACCAAATTTCTCCTGTAATGCTTCGGCGGCGGCAACGCTTCTAATTCCGTGCTGACAAATTAAAACCACATGTTTTTGCGAAAATCCTTTGGTTATAAAGTTAGCCAGTTCAGACATGGGTACCTGTGTGAAAATCTGTTTATCCAGTACTGGTACTTCGTGTTTTTCGCGTACATCGATCAGTATTACCGATTCTTGTTGCCTGAGTTTGGTAAGCGTTGCTGTATCTATTTCTTCGTATCCGTAGGGAGCTTCGCAGGTATCCTGATATTCCATAGTTAAAAATTCAGCAACGGTTTTGGGCAAAATATAGTTATTGGCCTGACTGATGCTGATGATGTATTGCTGGTGTGTAAGTAAATTGTAGTTAAGTATTTTGTTGCGCAGCGACTCGCCCGTTTTGGTAATCAGTTTAATCGTTTCGGCTGCTGCCATTGTGCCAATTATGCCCGGTAGAACTCCTAAAACGCCATTTTCTGCACAATTTGGAATTTCGCCCTTGCCTGGTGGTACCGGAAAAATATCACGGTAATTGGTACTTTCGGCTAAATTATCAGCAGCATTAAATATGGCCAGCTGACCTTCAAAACCCGAAACGGCTGCAAATATCAAAGGTTTGCTCAGCAAGGCACAGGCATCGTTAATCAGATACCTCGATTCAAAATTATCGGTTCCATCCAGAATATAGTCGTAGCGGGATAAAATATTGAGGATATTGCCTTTCTGCAGCCGGATAGGGTGCGTAACAATCCCAATCTGGGGATTCATTTCCTGCAACCTTTTTGCAGCTATCTCGGTTTTTAATTTTCCGATATCGGCAGTGGTAAACAAGATCTGGCGGTGGAGATTAGACAACGATACCGTATCATCATCCACAATCCCTAAATGGCCAATGCCTGCTGCCGCCAGGTACTGCAATGCCGGGCAGCCCAGTCCACCGGCGCCAATAACCAGCACCTTTGCTTTTAACAGCTGCTGCTGTGCCGCTTCGCCAAATCCTTTCAGAATAATCTGCCTGTTGTATCGTTCTGCACTCATTCTTATTATCCTCCTGAAAAGGGCGGCATGATGGCCAATGTATCTTTATGGTTAATTGCGCTGTTATCTTGTACCAGGTGGTTGTTTAACGCAAATTTGTATTTAATATCTTTCAGCTTTGGAAACAGCGTTTCTAAATGTATTTTTAACTTATCGGTATCGGCAATTTCAGCGATATCAATTTTTTGATTGCCTATAAATTCTGCAATCTTTCCAAAACTGATGATTTCAATTTCCATGGGGCTAATTTACCTGTAAGATGTTGATTTTACTCAATCCTTTTACAAATCGCCTGCCAGTAGCAAAATCACTCGCTGTAATGACGGCAATATTACCTTTTTCGGCTTTGGCCGGATTGGTATCATAACTGGTTAAAACGAGTAACTGATTTCCGGTTGGGGAGTTAAAAATCTCGTTCCATGAATATACTACCTTATAATTATCAGTTGCGGTAAATACCAGATAAAACTCACTCAGTTTTTTAGGCGAATCGGTATCGATTTCTACTTTGGCCAGAATATCTTTTAACAACACCCCTTTAACATTTTTGATACTGCTTTTGCGCTGCATCAAGTGGTTAAAAACAGTAATACTATCTAAACTAACGGTTTGGTATTGTTTTAAATCAGAGAGGTTAACGGTTAAAGTGTTTTTAACTTTTCCTTCAATTGTAAATTGTTTGCTTTCCTGAGCTTTAGCTGTAAAAGTGGCAAATAGTAAGGCGATAAATAAATATTTCATATTAAGCATGGGTAAATAACAGTTTATAAGCGGCTAAGGCCAATACACAAGCCAGCACATTTTTTAATACGGTTTGAGGAAATTTTAGGGCTCCGAAATAAGCCCCGCATATCCCTCCTGCAAAGGCAACACCTACATAAGCCAGCATATGGCTGTTAAATTCAAAACCTTTAATTAACTGGCCACCCAAACCTGAAACGGAATTTACAAAAATGAAAGCTGCACTAATGGCTGCGGTTTGTTTCTGATCGGTCCATTTTAACAACAATAATATCGGCGAGAGGATAATGCCGCCACCAATACCAATCATACCCGATAACAGGCCGATAATGCCACCAATGGCCAGTGATAAAGGAACGTTTGAAGGTTTAAAATCTTTGGGATCGGTGTTTTTAAAAAAGAAAAAACGGATTACCGGAATGAGTAGGAGTATCCCTAATATTTTTTTATAGATGGAACTTTCAATTGCCATCATACCGCCCACAAAAGATAGGGGAATGGAGGCCAGGGCAAATGGCCAAAAGGTTTTCCATTTAAAATGCCCACCACGGTAAAACTGAATAAACGAGGTAGATGAAACAAAAAGGTTAAGCAACAGCGCTGTTGGTTTCATAACGGCAGGCGAAATGGCAAAAATGGCCATTAATGCCAGATAGCCGCTCGCACCACCATGACCTACCGAGGCATATAAAAAGGCTACGATAAAAAGTAAACAGTAAAAAAGGATTAAGCTCTCTTGCATAGTTATTGGGGTAAAATCAGAACGGTTACAGTTTCTCCCTTTTCGAAATTTTCTTGTGTTTCGTTAAGGCATATCAGACAATTGGATTGGGCAAAGGAGCTCAAACGGTACGATTCCTGTGCGCCAAGGGGGCTAACCTTTCCGTTTTCGTATTTGCCTTTAAGGAAATGGGTAAGTCCGGCAGGTTTGGTATAAGCATGGGTAAGCATGGCCTGCACTTCTGTTACCGAATTATTTTTTTGCGTGAGTGCCTTGATGGAAGGCAATACATAGTTGTAATAACAGCTTAACACCGAAGATGGATTGCCGGGTAAGTCAAATATTAATTTCGAGATATATGTGCCGAAGTATAACGGTTTACCTGGTTTTTGTTTTACTTTGTGGAAAACCTGTTTTACCCCACAACGAGTAGCGGCTTCAATTACAAAATCATAATCGCCTACACTCACGCCCCCAGTTAAGAGCACCAGATCGTTGTGGTTCAATGCTTTTTGAAGTACATTTTGCAGGATATCCAGGTCATCATCAGCCTCATAAACCGTAATATGGGTTATGCCTTCTGTCTTTAGTGCGGCAGATAGTGAATAGGAATTAGATTCGTAAACCTGGCCAAATGCAAGTGTTTCTCCGGGTTTTTGCAATTCTTTACCGGTTACAATAATGGCAATTTGTGGTAAAGGAAATACTGTGACTTCGGTAATACCAATGCCTGCTAAAAAGCCTACTGCAGCGGGGTTCAACAAGTCGCCTTTTTTCATAGCCAATGCACCTGAAGCAATTTCAGAACCTATGGCGCGTACATTTAGGCCCGGCTTTAAATTAGCATCCTGTAAAGTAATTTTATCTCCTGTACGGGTAATTTTTTCCTGTATTACCACCGTATCGGCTCCATCGGGTAATGGGGCACCGGTAAAAATTCGGCTGGTTTCTCCTTCTTTAATGGTCAGATTTGTTGGGGTACCAGCCGCCATTTCGCCAATCAGTTGCAGTTCTTTTTCAGCGTCTGAAAATTTGAGCGCATAACCATCCATTGATGATTGTCTGAATGCAGGAATATCTAAATGTGCATAAACATCGGCAGCCAAAATATGGCCCGAAGCCTGGCTCAGCGGAATCAGAACAGGTGTTAAGGGTGTAATATTTTCTGAAATGAGGTCTTTTGCCGCTTTAACGCTAATCATGAATAGTTTATCCTCCAATGGTAATCATACTCCTGTTTTGAATGGTTGCCGCATCTATTTTTTCGAAATCAGGCACCAATTGACCGCCAAGGGCTTTTTTCTTGCTCCAAATAGACGCTTCAATGAGTGGGAGTACGTCTTCTTTTTTTCTGAGTGCTGTAAGCAAATCGGTTTCGCTATCCGAAAAGAGACAGTTTTTTAATTTGCCATCTGCGGTTAGTCGCATGCGGTTACAGGTATCACAAAATGGGTTGGTCATGGTGCTAATTACGGCGAAAGAGCCATCGTGACCGGGTATCATAAAGTTTTTGGCTGTATCGTGTGCTTCGCCCTTTAGTGGTAGCGCCGTGAAATCTTTTTCAATAATGGCTAAAATCTCGGCTAAAGAAAACATTTTGTTACTGGTCCATTTGTTGCCGCTAAAAGGCATAAACTCAATAAACCGCACCTGGATAGGGTTGTGTTTGGTCCAGCTGATAAAATCGATGATTTCGTTATCATTGAGGCCTTTCATCACCACCATGTTAATTTTTACCTTGATTTTGTGCTGTAAAAGCAGTTCGATATTGCTGCGTACCTGGTGAAATAAATCTCTCCGGGTAATGAGGAAAAATTTTTCAGGTTGCAAGGTATCCAGACTGATATTGATGGATTTAATACCTGCTGCGATTAAAACGGGCAGCATTTCGGCGATACGCGTTCCGTTAGTGGTAATGGTTAGCTCAACAGGGAGTTTCCCGAGTGCGGTAATAATTTGCGCAGCATCTTTACGCACTAAAGGCTCGCCACCGGTTAACCTGATTTTTCTTACCCCATTGGCTACAAAAACTTCTGCCAGCTGGATAATTTCGTCCGTTTGCATCAATCGCGAGGCAGGAGTGAAGTCGTATTCTTCCTCGGGCATACAATAAAAGCAGCGGAAATTGCAGTTATCTGTGAGCGATATCCGCAGATAATCATGTACCCTTCCAAAAGAATCTTTTATCATTTGCCTTTTGTTTATTTAATTTAACCTGATTAATGGGCCGAATATACGGTTGTTTATAAGCCAATGTCGGGTTAGGGGATAAAATATGTTAGCGAATTGCTAAAATATTTCATTAGCTACTGCTAATTTATGAATTATCTGTTGTAAAATAATGAAAATGCAGGCAAAAGAATGTAGAAAATGACAATCCGTTGTTAGGGAAGCTATTATACTGTGATTAAAACGGATCGGAATGGAAAACTTCGAGATGGATGCAGTTTAAACCGATGCTGTTAAACACCTCGGTAATTTCTTTTGTCCAGTCTTTGTTCGAATCTACACGAAGGATTTTATCATTGTCCCACAAATCGATATTCCATTTAATTTCTTTAAAGTAACGGTTCAGTAACGGACTAATTTTACTCAATTCGTTATCTGTGAATACATTTGTTTTGAAAACAGAGATCATAAAAGCAAGATTTAGGTTTATTTTATGCTGTAGACGGATGACTGGAGAAATTACTTTAAATCATTTTGTTTTTTTATATTAATTTAAATCTCATTCTCAAAACCCGAATTTATAATCCGGAATAATAATCGTAGCCTTGTTCTGCCCAGTAATCCCTTGGCCTGTTATTACTAAATGATATTTGCCCTATTCTTTTTAAGTTTTTAATGCCATATTTTACTGGTACAATGAGCCTTAGTGGTGCACCATGTTCTATACTTAGGCTTTTTCCGTTCATTTCGTAAGCAAGTAAGGTTTGTGGATGAAGTATGCTTTCTCTTTCTAGTCCTACATAATAAGCACCATTTGGAGTTTCTAAGCCCATATACTGCATGTGCGATTGACCATCTAATTTAAAATGTGTTAAAAAATCACTCAATTTTACACCTGCCCAGTATTGGATTTCGTCCCAGCCCTCTACACATTTAAAATCATAAACAATTTCAGTTTTGGGCAATGCCTTTATTTCTTCCAGTCGGATGTTTAGGTTTTTCTCATTTGTACATTTAACAATTAGTTTCCATGCGTTAATATCAAAATCTTTGTCATCTTCAATCCCAATTAAGCTGTTAACCCTGGGCGTGGTGGCCGCCAGTTCTTTTGGGTAGGTTTTAACCAGATGATTGTTGCTAAACAAATTGCGGAAAAAAAGCTCTGTTTTGTTGAGCGCTCTTCGTAATGGTGCCCTTGTACCCGCGGTAACTCCAGGTGTTTCTTCTGGAGCATCTAAAAGCCATTTCCATCCTAAAGTTGCAGCTCCACCGAGAGCGAAAAAAGTCCCGAATGAAATAAAACTCCGGCGTTTAATTTTTTGCTCAATGGTTAATGGAGCTTTCAGTTTCTTTTTATGATCTGCTTTCTTCATCACTTTCTGGTTTATGGTGGATTGGTTGTTCTTTTTTGGACAATGGCTTTTTTTCTATCACTTCAAAACCGGCAACCACGGCACGGAAGTTATTCCATCCGGAAAGTACTACCTGTACAATATGAATGATAAAGAATAGCACATATCCGATGGTTAAAGCAAAGTGGATAATTCTTGCAAAATGGTACCCCCCGCATAACCAACATAGCCAATATAGTTGTACAGGCTTGTAAATAGCCAAACCGGTTAATGCAGAGCCAATACCCATTAATATAATAGCCGAATAGGCAATGCGCTGGGCCGCGTTGTATTTTTTTTGGGGTGGAACGGTTTTACTGAGGTGAAGATCGTGCAAGAGTACTAACCAGGCCTCTTTAAACGAATTTTTATTGGGTAAAAGCTCACGCCATGAACCAGAAAAAAAGGTGTATAAGAGATAAATCAGTCCGTTGATAAGGAAGAACCACATAAAAAGAAAGTGAAATGCCATTCCTTCTGCCAGGCGTTGTGGAATATGAAAATAATTGTAAAACCACTCTGGGAAAAATTTAATCAGCGTAATACCGAAAACGGAAATCCCATAGGCATCGTTTGCCCAATAAATCAATAAACCGCTCCAGGTCATGATGGTCAATACTGGGAAATTCACCCAATGGGTCCATCGTATTAGCAAAGCGTGTTTTTCCTTAATTTCTTTCATAATGATTTGAAAAAATAGAACAGTGTAAGTTATGATGTGCCAATTTTTAAGCTTGGTCGTTTTTAACTGCTAATCCTTACAAGAAAAAAATAAAATATTTGTAAGGATATACGGATTTACCCGACTAAGCGATTAAGCAGTATATTTATGCTAGATACACACAACATGCAAAAAGAAATAGATCGCAATGTTAATCAGAAGTATACCGGCTCTGATCCGATTACCTGGGTAGAACAATATGCCGATTATCTTTATGGCTTTGCCATGTCGAGATTAAGAGATGAAGATGTAGCAAAAGATTTGGTACAGGATACTTTTTTGGCTGCCTTGCAACGTTTAGGTCAATTTGAAGGGAACAGTCATGAGAAAACATGGTTAACGGCCATTCTTAAAAACAAGATTGCCGATTTTTACCGAAAGCAGTTGTCGGGTACTTTAAAAGTAACGGATGCCGAAAATGAGCAAAACGTTTTTTTTGATGCAGAAACAGGTCATTGGAATGAGCATTTCAAGCCAAAGGCATTCGGCTTAGAAACGCACGACCCATTGATTTTAAAAGAACTCGGTAAAATTTTAAATGCATGTTTGGCCAAATTGCCCAGCTTATGGTTTTCGGTATTTGCCATGAAACATATGGATGACCTTGAATCGGAGCACATTTGCGCCGAGTTAAAACTCAGTTCGCCCAATTTTTGGGTAATTATGCATCGTACAAAATTAAACCTTCGGAACTGCCTTGAAAAAAACTGGAATTAACATGACTAATGCACTAAAAAATATTATTTACAACTGTAAGCAGGCTACTTTTTTAATAGAAAAAAGAATGGCTGGTAAAATTACCGCTTCAGAAACGGTACAGTTAAAAGTTCATTTGGCTGGCTGCTCGGTCTGCAGGCTTTATCAAGAGCAAAGTGTGCTGATAAACAGGTTGTTTACGGGTTTTCCGGTAAATGGTTTTAAGTTGGATGAAACTTTTAAAAATAATTTGGTTAAAAAGCTGGAAGCAGAAATGAATAAAAACTGATTTTTATTGTAAGGTATTTGATTTTGCTCCGACAAAGGTGTAAAAACACATAAAACATGAAAAATCAAATTTTAAAATCGACAGGAAAATTGTTTGTAGCTACTTTAGTTGTAGCCAATCTTTATTCATCAGCTTTTGCTGCTACCCAACCTTTGCAGGAAAAAGAAAAAATGACCTCAGTGAAGCAAGACAAAATGGGTAAAAGGAAAATGGACAAAATGGAAAAGGATAAAATGAGCAAAATGAAAGGTGATTCAGTGAAAAAGGTTAAAATGGAAAAGTCAAAAATGGCCAAAGACAAAATGTCAAAAAGTAAAATGTAAAAACTTTGGCAGGAAGGGGAAATCTTTCCTGCCTTTAAACTATTAATATTATGAAAAGAATTATACTATCCATAGCCTTAATTACAGCCCTGTGTTTGCAGGTAAAAGCACAAAAAGGTTTAACCCTTGGCTCAAAGGCACCACTGTTTAGTGGGCTAGATCAAAACGGTAAAACAGTGAGCCTAAAAAATGCACTTAAAACACACCGTTCAGTTGTATTGTTTTTTTATCGTGGGCAATGGTGCCCGTTTTGCAATAAGCACATTAAAGAACTTCAGGATTCTTTACAGCTGTTAACGAGCAAAGATGCTTATGTGATTGGTGTAACACCCGAAAACAAAGAAAATATAGCAAAAACAATAAAAAAAACTAATGCAGGTTTTTCTATTCTGCAAGATAAAGACGATACCATTATGACAGCTTATGGTGTAAACTTTATGATGGATGAAGCTACATTTACAAAATACAAAGGTTACGGAATAAATCTCGAAACCAATAATGGCAATAGCAGGCATACACTTCCGGTACCGGCCACCTATATTATCGATAAATCAGGGAAGATTAAATATATTCATTTTGACCCCGATTATAAAAAGAGAGCCTCGGTACAACTTTTGCTGAGCGAACTTTAAGCTTAAATGGCTTAGGTTTTTAAGGCCATTTTTAATTGATACTTAGTTTTTGTATACTCTTATCAATCATTTTTTTATCGGCTGCAGTAACTGCAAAATCAATCGCAGTTTTAAAATGCTTTAGAGCTTTTTGATCATCAATTCCAGTGTACAGATTGCCCAGGAGTGAAAAATAAAGGTGATTATCGTCTAGGTTCAGCTTTTCTGCTTCTGCTATGGCGACAGCTTTTCCATTGGTTTTGGCCAGGGCAAAAGTGCGGTTCATGGCGATAATAGGAGAGTATTCAAGAATAAGGAGCTGATTGTACAGTTGGAGGATATTTTCCCACTTTTCAGCGCGATCTGCTTTATGGGTATGCCAGTAGGCAATGGCTGCTTCGAGGTGATATTTAGTTAAGGTATCGCCCTTCGAAGCGCGGTTGAGGTAATAAATACCCTGTTCAATCAGTTCTTTGTTCCACAGTTTCTCATCCTGGTCTCCGTATAAAACAGGGGTGCCGTCGGCATCTGCTCGCGCATCAAATCTGGAGGCGTGGAAACACATGAGTGCAAACAAAGCATTGGCTGGAGGTAAATCGGTAAGGGGATTGCTGATTAACAGGTAATTTAACCGCATAGCCTCTGCACAAACATCTTTGCGGAGGGTAACGTCGTTCGATACCGAATAATAACCTTCTGAGAAGAGCAAATAAAGCGTGGTGAGTACAGTTTCAAGCCTTTGGTTAATGGCAGAAACTTTTGGCTGTTCGATTTTAATACCCGCCTCTTTCAGTTTCTCTTTGGCCCGTTTTAGCCTTTTGTAAATGGTATCCTTACCTGTTAAAAATCCATCGGCAATTTCCTGCACACCGAAACCGCACAACAGGTTCAGGGCCAATGCAATTTGGGCTTCTTTTGAAACGACAGGGGCACAGATGGTAAACATCATGGCCAGCTGACTATCGTTGATGTTTTTGTCTGATAAATCGAGATCTATTTCTGTCTCAGTCTCTGTTTCGATCTGGATCTGCTTAGCCAGTTTTTGCTCGAAAACAGCATGGTGCCTGAGGTAATTTTTGGTTTTATTTTTGGCGACAGTGTACAGCCAGGCAGTAGGATTTTCAGGAATCCCCTTCATGCTCCACGTTTCGGTGGCTGTTAAAAAAGTGTCGCTCACAATATCTTCAGCTGTTTCGATATGATCAATACCGAAGCGGTAACAGAGTACCGAAACAATTTTGCGATACTCTGTTCGGAATAAATGTGGTATAAGTACGCTCTCTTCCATGGATGGATTAAAGATAAGCTTTTTGGTTATATCAGTTAGGCCGTTGGTGTAACAGCCATTCTGATTTCCACATTACCACCCAGTTTTAATATCGGGCAGTCCTTGGCAATTTCTGCCGCTTCATCATAGTCTTTGGCTCTGATTAACACCAAACCACCAATCGATTCCTTAATTTCGGCATATGGGCCGTTGATTACATTTTTATCGGCATGTACTACTCTGCCTTCCAGATCCCAGCGTTGTAATGGCCTAACCAGTTTATCTTGTGCAGCGATACCGCCAAACCAATCCTGCCATTGTTTAATTGATTCCTGAAGCATCTCAGGCGAGGGCTGATCTTCGTGGGTAAAGGCCCTTCGGAAGATCAATAAAAATTCGTTCATGTTATGTTTTTTGTAAGTTTACAAATCATTTTGTTTCATGCAAAGGTCGGTGGAGACACCAACCTTTAGGGTAGTTCAGTAATTCCTTCCTAACCAAACATACCAACTTTGTAGGTGCCAACAGCATTCGGGAAAGCGATATTTAAGCGGTTCCAGGTATTGATGTTGGTTACCAAAAGGGTAAGTTCGATCATTTCTATCTCTGTAAAATGTGCTGCTGCTTCCTGATATACTTCATCAGTAACATGGCTGGCGGTAACTGCTTCGGCCCAGGCCAATGCAGCTCTTTCGCGATCGGTATAATAAGGGGTTTCTCTCCAGGCGCTTAAGCCGTAAAGGCGTTGCTCGGTTTCGCCGTTGGCGCGGGCATCTTTCGAATGCATATCGAGGCAGAAGGCACAGGCATTGATTTGCGATACACGGAAATCGACCAGTTCGATTATGGTAGGACCAATTGATGATTTTTTTAATTGCTGTCCTATTACAAATAATGGTTTCAACGTGCTCATTCCTTGTTCAAATAAATTAATTCTCTTTTCCATTTTGTTTTAAATTTTGATTGTTAAAACCTAATGACACGCGAAGGCTGGAAATTGGACAGATTTTTAAAATTTTTTTAATTAAAATTTTAAAATATTTATAAGTATTTGATTATTAGTTGTTTATTTTTTTATAAGTAAGCTGATTTTGATCTGGTTTTAGGGGTTAATCCTCCGCAAAAAGACGGTTAAAATGATTTTCGAGGTGATTCCTCATCGCGTTGCGGAAAAGCTCAGGCGATCCGTTTTCTAAAATATCTACCAAACCTTTGTGAGAGACAAACTTGTGCAGTTGCCCTTGCTTTTTAAGCAAGCCGCTGTTGTGCACAAAATCGAATATAGGCAGCAACATACTCTGGAATTTTCGGAGGGTTTCATTTCCGGTTATATCGTACAATTTACCATGAAAGGCAATTTCGTGTTCAATATTAAACAAATGATCCTGCGCCGCTTCTGGTTCGTTATCCACTATTCTTCTCAGTTCTTTTAAATCTTCGTCGGTAATGCGCTGAAATAAAAAATCGGCCATTCCGATTTCCAGCACCAGCCTAATTTCGAAAATCTCTTTCAAGGTGCCCTGGTCAAGAATGTGCGGGTTCATGCTTTTAGAAAGGATACCAAACAGATCGGGACTTGTAATTACAGCACCTTTTTTCTTTTTGGATTCAATTAGGCCCATCATGCGTAATCGCAACATGGCTTCGCGCACAACTGTACGGCTAACGCCCAACGCGGCACAAAGTTCGAGTTCGGTAGGGATGCTGTCGCCAACTTTTAGCTTACGTTCCTGCAAAAGTTGAACAAGCTTATCTTCAACACGATCTACCAACGAACTGGTATCCACTTGTTTAAAATCACTGATGCTATCCATTATTATGTATAATTTATTTTTTAACCTAAAACTGCCTTTGCGACCGCTTAGAGCACAAATATAAAGCTAAGTACTTAAAGTCTAGTTCAAAATAAGCAGAAATTATTTGCAAATAACTAAAATAAATCGGTACTTAGTATTATTATGTATAACATAATACAAAATAAAATAACCAAATTATGAAAGAAACTTACTTAAAACTCATCAGGCATTGCCTGCCATTTGTGTTGCTGCTGGCAACCATATCGGCATTTGCCCAACAAACCATTACCGGGAAAGTTACAGAAGCAAGCGGAGAGGGAATTCCAAGCGTTACCGTAATGATCAAAGGAACTAAAAATGGAACTTCAACCAGTCCGGCAGGAGCCTACAGTATCAAAGCCAGTAAAGGCGATGTACTGGTTTTCAGTTTTACCGGCTACTTAACTCAGGAAATTGTAATTCAGGGTCAGTCGACAATTAATATTAAACTTTTAGAAGATAGCAAAGGCCTGGATGAAGTAATCGTTGTTGGCTATGGAGCGATCAAAAAGTCGAAACTTACAGGTTCGGTATCTAAACTTGATCCTAAGGTTTTGGAAACTGGTGTACGTTCCAATCCAGCATCAGCCTTAGCCGGAACAATTCCGGGCTTAAGGGTTCAGCAAACTTCCGGACGGCCTGGCGCTGTTCCCAATATTGTATTGCGTGGAGGAACAGGTTATACCGGAGGAGGTTCGCCATTGGTGATGGTAGATGGTTTATTAAGATCCGGATTCAGCGATATTAATCAGGATGATATTGAATCCATCGAGGTTTTAAAGGATGCTTCTGCTACAGCAATTTATGGAGCCAGAGCAAGCAACGGGGTGGTGCTCATTACGACTAAAAAAGGGAAGGAAGGGGTCTCAAATATCGCGGTAAAATCTAAAGTAGGTATCAATAAGTTAAACATTCCATTCGAATTTTTAAATGCTGAACAATATATCTATTGGTCTAGAAAGGCAATTGAAACCTCTGGTTCGTATGAGCCAAGTCGCTTAAGCCAGTTAAATACAACCGGACCATTTGGCACAGGTAACTTATATAAGGATGCAGCAGGCAATATTCTTGATGGTAATGTGACTTCTTCGGCAGTTTGGAGTCCGATGTTTAGAAGTGCTGCCAACGAAGAATTACTGGGAAAAGGGTGGCAGGTAATGACTGATCCATTAAAAACAAATGCTTTAGGTGCGTATGATCCATCAGGAATTAATCGCGAAATTATCTATAAAGATTTCAATTATGCTGATTATGCACTTAGAGATTATAGCTTAACCCAGGATTACAACGTGTCTATGACCGGCGGGAATGAAAAGGGTAAATATTACGCGGGCTTAGGTAATTATGATGAAAAAGGAATGCCGATTAATACATTTTATAAACGCCTAACCTTTGTGTTCAATGGAGAATATAAAATCAAGCCTTGGTTAACCTCTATTTCGAATTTAAATTTTGCCAATGCCAAGTGGCGTGATGCAATTAACTCTGAAGGAAACTACCTTACGCGTGCTTTAGGAGCTCCCCCAACAATGAGAGGAATGAATGAGAATGGCGATTTATTGGTTGGTAGAGATTACAGGGATGGTAACCCGGCCGTAAATGATGATAAATTTATTAGAAAGAACAATACTGATAAATTTACCTTAAGCCAGGCTTTAAAAGTAGATTTTTTAAAGAATCTCTCATTAAGACTTAGTGGTAATTACTTCTTTAATAATGGTAATTACGAATCTTTCAATAGAGATTTCTTGTCAAGTCCGGGAAATTATGACAGAACCCGTACTTCGTCAGCATCATTCGACAAAGCTTTAAGTCAGACTTATAATGCGGTAGTTAATTATAACACCACTATAGCATCTAAACACCATATCGATGTGATGGCAGGTAGTGAATATTATGATATTTATTCGCAAGGTTTATCCGCATCAGGAAGTGGTGCACCTACTGATGATTTTTCTGATTTAGCTTTAACGAATTCAGAAAAGGACAGAAGAAGTACTGATACTTACCATACCAATCAACGTATTTTATCATTCTTTGGTCGTATGAACTACGATTATGATGAGAAATACCTGTTAACCGCAACTATCCGTCGGGATGGATATTCAAGGCTGTTAAACAACCGTTGGGGCAATTTCCCAGGATTATCGGTAGGTTGGAACATCCATAAAGAGAAATTCTTTGAGCCCCTTACCAAGGTGGTAAATAGCTTAAAGTTAAGGGCAAGTTACGGTGCTAATGGCAATGTGAGTGATGATTTCATTGGAGCTTACACCCTGCAAGGATCATATGGTACCAATAAATACAATAGCAGTATTGGTTATTTGCTTGGAAATATCCCCAATCCTAATTTGCGTTGGGAAAGTTTAATTACAAAAGAGGTTGGTTTAGAAGCTCGTTTGTTCAATAAGATCGACCTTTCTGTGGACTATTATCACAGAACAACAAGTGATAAAATTGCAAACTTAACATTTCCAATCACCGCAGGGATAACCTCAATTGCCACTAATAATGGCGATATGCAGAATCAAGGTGTTGAGGTTGATCTGAATTATAGTGTGCTGAGAAACAGAGATTGGAACGTAAATTTTAATCTTAACATGGCTTATAACGCCAATAAGATTTTAAAACTTCCTAACAATGGCTTGCAAAACAATCTTCAGGGCGGCTTTCAGGTATACGATCCGGATACTAAACAGTTAATTTGGGTTGGCGGCTTGCAAGAAGGTCAGGATCCGAACGTGGCTTATGCGTATCAGGCCAAAGGTATTATCAGAACACAGGCTGATCTGGATGCCTATGCTTCATCATCTTTTGTCGATTTACTGGGTGCAAGAAAACTTGTTCATCCTGCTGTGTACAATGCCATGAGTGCGGCTGATAAAAACCTAAATTTTCCAATTGCTTTGGGAGATGTAATGTGGACAGATGTAAACGGTGATAATATTATCAATAGTTTCGACCGGGTTTATATGGGCCGGACTGTTCCCCGCTTTACCGGTGGTTTTGGTGCAAATGCAAGCAGGAAAGGCTTCACATTAAGTACCCGTTTTGATTATGCTTTAGGTTTTGTTGCCTATGATGGCCCGCGTACCTGGTTTGCAAGTAATGCACAAGGTACATTTAATACCACTACTGACGTTTTAGATACCTGGACACCAGGCAACCCTAATGCAAAGTTTCCAACTTATTACTGGGCAGATCAGCTTTACAAAAACAATACTTTCCGCGAATCCAGCATGTTTTACCATAAAGGAGATTATTTAGCGCTTAGAGAAGTTAATCTGACCTATAAGTTGCCAACCAAATTAGCCAACAGACTAAAAAGTGAAGGAATCAGCTTATCCGTTAGTGGCCAGAATCTGGCTTATTTCAGCGAGTCGACGCTTTATTCACCAGAGAGCAGCAGTATAGGTACTGGTGGTGCCGGATCAGGTGGCTACCCTTTACCTAGAACAATAATTTTTGGTCTTCAATTTACTTTCTAATTAAACTACAATGAAAAAGATATTAACAGGCTTAGCCTTAATTATATTGAGCACTACATTTAGTGCATGTAAAAAATTACAGCTGACACCCGAAGATTATTTTGCAAGTGAAACTTTCTGGAAAAGCCCTGCCCAGGTAGATGGCGGAATGATTGGTCTTCATAGTCAATTAAGGGGCTTCCAGTTTACCATTTTTACGCTGGGTGAATTACGTGGCGGAACTTTAAGAACGGGGACCAGTTTTACTGGTACAGCTTCTTTGAATTCGGCAGGCATAATCAATCAGGATATCCGCGAATCAAGTACGGGCATATCTGGTTGGTCTGGATTTTACCGGCCTATTTTTGACGTTAATAATTTTATTTATCAGGTAGAACAGGCAAGCTATCTTTCCTCAACTGATAAGGCTTATTATTTAGGTCAGGCTTACGGAATAAGAGCATTTTATTACTTTCATTTGTTCCGTACCTTCGGTAGGGTACCTTTGTCAGTGGAGCCAACCTTATTGCTTAAAAATCCAAAATCGGCCCAGGAAATGTATTTGCCAAGGGCGAAAACTGAAAAAGAAACCCTCGATTTTATTAAAGCTGATATAGACAAATCGACATCAAGCTTCGGAACCAATTATACCACTAAATTTCAAAAGGCTCAATGGTCACTTGGCGCTACACAAATGCTAAAGGCGGAGGTTTACCTGTGGTCGGCTAAAGTTAAAATAGATGGTGCTGCTCCAACCACTACTGTGGCCGACTTAGCTATTGCAAGAACAGCTCTGGAAGATGTAATTTCGAAATATACCTTGTTAACCGACTTTGGGAATGTTTTTAAATCGGCAAGTATAACGGCGAGTAAAGGCAACAGCGAAATCATTATGGCAATGCGAAACCAGTTTGGTGAGGCTACAAATAGTTATGCTCAGTTTGTTTATGCCATTACCGATCCTTTAACTGGTTATGTTGATGATAAAGGTGTTGCCATTCCAGCCGATCCATTGCAGGTAAATGGTGGTGGAACAATTATTCGCTATGAATACAAAATAGAATTGTACAACTTATTCGATGCTAACGATACACGCGCAAATGCTACATTTCTAAATTTCAATAAAGGAACTATTCATGCTACAAACCTACGTAAGTTTCCAGGCGTCGTGGTAGAAGGAGCGCGTAGTTACGCTGACGATTTTCCGGTATATCGCGTTGCAGATGCATATTTAATGTTAGCCGAAGTGAAAAACAAACAAGGCCAGAGTCCGGCAGCAGAAATGATGATTATTCGTAACCGTGCATATGCACCAAACACTGCCCCTGCATTTGTTAATGGTACTTTTGAACAAAATGAGTTGGCAATATTTACCGAAAGGACTAAAGAATTTGTAGCTGAGGGGAAACGCTGGTACGATTTGCGCAGAATGCAGGATGCTTCGGGTAATCCGCTGGCTTTCCGTAAAGATTTGCCATTGGTTGGTGTTTTGGATAACATTAGCGGCCAAAATCACAAGCTTTTATGGCCAATCGATTTATCGACGTTGAACCAGGATGAAACCTTAAAAAACGATCAGAATCCTGGATATAAAGGAACGTAATAAAACAATTAACTACCGGGGATGATATTGCCCGGTAGTTAATTTAGGTCAGAATACATTTTATCTATTTTAAATTTTAATATGAACTACGAACATTTACAAGGGTTAATTGCTGCTCCTTTTACACCCTTTCACGCCAACGGGGAATTAAACCTGGAGGTGATTCCCGAATACTATCAGTTTTTAAAGCAAAACGGAGTTACCGGTGCTTTTATCTGCGGATCAACAGGCGAAGGCGTTTCCTTAACCAAAGAAGAAAAAATGAAGGTTGCAGCGGCCTGGGGTAAGGCAACAGCGCGGGATGCTGACTTTAAAGTAATGACTTTATTGGGCGGTACTTGCCTGGCCGATTGTAAGTCGCTGGCCAAACATGCTCTTGAAGTTGGTTTGTACGGGGTTTCCTTTACCGCACCTTCTTATTTCAAGCCGGGTAATGTTTCGGTTTTAGCCGAAATGTGTGCCGAAATTGCTGCCGAAGTTCCCGATATGCCTTTTTACTATTACCATATACCTGTATTAACAGGTGCAAACCTCAATATGATTGATTTGCTGGCCGCTGTAGATGGTAAAATACCCAACTTTGCCGGTGTAAAATACACCCATGAGGATTTTATGGATTTCCTTTCCTGCATGAATTTTAATGGCGGTAAATACGATATGCTTTGGGGACGCGATGAAAATATGCTTTCGGCGTTGGTTTTAGGTACAAAAGGAGCTGTAGGCAGTACTTTTAACTACCTTACGCCGCTATACCACAAGCTAATTGCTGCTTTTGAAAAAAACGATTTGCAAACTGCAGCTGGCCTTCAGCAGAAATCGATCGATTTTATCCGTTTATTGGGTAAATACGGAGGCATTGCAACAGGTAAAGCTTATATGAAACTGGTTGACATCGATTGTGGTGAATTTAGGCTGCCAGTCAAAAATATGGATCAGCAACAATTTGAAAGTTTTAAAAGCGAGGTCGAAAGTTTAGATTTTGCTGCTTTCAGGTCAACGAATTAATCAAAAAACAGAAAAGGTTTAAAGGTGAAGCATCGTCTTAATTATCGTTCGGCAATGGTTATCTTTATTTAAATACCATTTCGCATTAATGAAAAAACTCATTTTATATTTTACTTTCTTGCTTACCTCAATTATATCTCCAGAATTACGGGCACAGCAGCACATTCAAAACATGAGTTGGGATGTGGTAGCTAAAATTCCACCTGCACAGTTGCAAAGCCAATCTATTGGTTTGGCTGGTGCCATTACGGGCAGTCACCAACACTTGCTTTTTATAGCCGGTGGAACAAATTTTCCCGATAAAATGCCTTGGGAAGGCGGTAAAAAGCAATATTACAATGATATTTTTATTTACCGGAAAATGGCCCGTGGATTAGTTTTAAGGCAATATCAAGCCAAATTGCCATTTAATCTGGCTTATGCGGCTGTATGTAGCACGCCCGGAGGAATTGTAATTGCCGGTGGCGAAAATGAAACAGGGTTAAGCAAAAGCGTTTTTATCATGAAATGGGAAAATGGCCAGTTAGCCTTTAGTACCCTGGCTGATTTGCCTGCTGGCTTAACCAATGCCGCTTTAACACTGGTGGGCGATATTTTGTACCTGGCAGGAGGTGAAACAGCGGGTGGAGCTACAGATCAGTTTCTATCGCTCGATCTGAAAAATGCGCAGCAGGGCTGGAAAAAACTAATTAACCTGCCGCAAGCAGTTTCGCATAGCGTATTGCTAAGCGCGGGAACGAAAATCTTTATGATAGGTGGCAGGAAAAGCAATGCCGGCGATACGAGTACGATTTATAAAAACGTATGGATGTTTGATGTAAATGATCCGGTTTGGAAAGCCAAAGCAGCTTTGCCAAATCCATTGGCTGCAGCTTCTGGTATTACTGCAAAACAAGAGCTTCTGGTATTTAGTGGCGACGAGGGTAAAACTTTCCATCAGGTAGAAAAGCTGATCGGGGAGATAGACCGGGAAAAAGATCCTGAAAGAAAAGCGAAACTCAACCAGAACAAGGCCATTATTCAGGCCGCTCACCCTGGTTTTAGCCCTAAGGTGTTAAAATACAATATTGCCAGCAATACCTGGGCGGTAATTCAAGGAATTATGCCTTACGGAACGGTTACCACCCAGGCCGTATGGTTTGGAAATGAAATTATTATTGCAGGAGGAGAAATTAAAGCGGGTGTACGCACCCCTAAAATTTTGTCGGGTAAAATAAAAGCAACCAAATGAAAGAAACAAAAAGATATGCGTGGGTAGTGGTTGGCTTACTTTGGTTTGTGGCCCTGCTGAATTACATGGATCGCCAAATGCTTTCTACCATGCGGCCGGCTATGCAGCTGGATATTGCAGACTTGCAATCAGCAACTAATTTTGGTTACCTGATGGCCATTTTTTTATGGATTTATGGCTTTATGAGCCCCATATCTGGTATTATTGCCGATAAACTGAATCGTAAATGGTTAATTGTTGGTAGTTTACTAGTGTGGTCGGCGGTTACTTTTTTAATGGGCTATGCCACCACTTTTAACCAAATTTATTGGCTCAGGGCATTGATGGGGGTGAGTGAGGCATTGTATATTCCGGCAGGTTTATCGCTTATTGCCGATTATCACAGTTCCAAAACACGGTCGGTGGCTATTGGCATCCACATGACTGGTTTGTACATGGGGCAGGCCCTGGGTGGTTTTGGAGCAACTATTGCTTCAAAATTTTCCTGGCAGGCTACCTTTCATTCTTTTGGTTTGGTCGGAATCGTTTATGCACTTGTACTGGTTTTCTTTTTACACGAGAAAAAGGCTTCCACAATAGAGGAAAGTGAAAGCATTCGGGTAAAGCCAAATCTTTTTAAAGGCCTGGCACTGCTTTTTAGTAACATTTCCTTTTGGGTAATCCTTATTTATTTTGCTATTCCGAGTTTGCCAGGCTGGGCTACTAAAAATTGGCTGCCTACTTTGTTTGCCAATAACCTGAAAATAGACATGGCACAAGCCGGACCCATATCGACTATCACTATTGCCGCGTCCTCGTTTTTAGGGGTTATTTTCGGCGGGATTTTGTCAGACAGGTGGGTACAGAAAAATATTAAAGGCCGCATTTACACCAGTGCCATTGGTTTGGCCTTAACCATTCCGTCGCTATTGTTAATTGGTTTTGGCCATTCCTTATTTAACATAATCGGGGCAGCTTTTTGTTTCGGTTTCGGATATGGCATGTTCGATGCCAATAATATGCCCATACTTTGCCAGTTTGTTTCGGCCAAATACCGCGCCACTGCCTATGGTATTATGAATATGACGGGGGTATTTGCCGGGGCTTTTATTACCGATTTTCTGGGCAAATCGACCGATTCGGGCAGTTTGGGGAAAGATTTTGCCATGCTTTCGGTTATTGTATTGATTGCTTTAATAATTCAGCTCTATTTTCTGCGTCCGAAGTTTAATGATTTTGAAGATGCTTAACTCAATAAAAATGATGATGAAATTTATAAAATTTAAAATACAGCTCGGTTTATTCACCTTGCTTACCATCTGTACACTCAATGCTTTTTCGCAAAAAGGTGTCGAAATTGTTTCCACTTCGCAGGTTATTCCGGTTTTAAAAGGAATAGAAACCAATCAGCTTTTGCGGTTAATGGTTTATGTTCCGGCCGGGGCAGAAATTCCGGTAAAAAAAATAAAGGCAAAGCTAAATCCCGATGGGATGAAAGCCATCGAAAAAATTGAGGTCTACTTTACCGGTATTGAGCCGCTTTTTTCAGGAAAAAACAAGCAGATTGCCGTTAATCCTACTACTGTAAACCTAGGATTTGATATCAATCTTAACCTGAAACCGGGCATGCACTACATTTGGTTTACCGCCAAACTTAAGCCTGATGCTGATATCGATTCGAAAATTGAATTTCATGTGAACCAGCTGGAAGATGCCCGTTCAAAAGTTTATCGCGTTGTAGAAGAAGGCACAGGTTATGTGAA
This sequence comes from Pedobacter sp. KBW01, assembly GCF_003852395.1. Classification (NCBI taxonomy): domain Bacteria; kingdom Pseudomonadati; phylum Bacteroidota; class Sphingobacteriia; order Sphingobacteriales; family Sphingobacteriaceae; genus Pedobacter; species Pedobacter sp. KBW01. The sequence goes on along the minus strand of NZ_QAJQ01000019.1, from coordinate 98,665 downwards.
AAGATTGGGCGTAGCAGTTAAAAAAGCAGGCGATGATGGAGTGAACACTTACCGGATTCCAGGCATGGCCACTACTGACAAAGGTACTTTGATTACGGTTTATGATATCCGCTATAAAAATTCGGGCGATTTGCCAGGAAATATTGACGTAGGCATGAGCCGCAGTACCGATGGCGGCCGAAACTGGCAAGCCACAAAAGTGATTATGGATATGGGCGAACCCAACGAAAACAATGGGGTAGGCGATCCGGCTGTGCTTTTTGATCCGGTTACCAAAAAAATATGGGTAGCAGCCTTGTGGAGCAAGGGAAACCGCTCCATTGCTGGTTCTAAACCTGGTTTATTGGAAGATGTTACCGGTCAGCTCGTATTGGTGAGTAGCGACGACGATGGCCTTACCTGGTCGGCACCCAAAAGTATTACGGCAGGTACAAAAGATCCCGCCTGGAACCTGTTTTTTAATGGTCCAGGCAGTGGAATTGCCATGGCAGATGGTAAACTGGTATTTGCCGCACAGTACTGGGACGAACACGCCATGCCTTATTCTACATTGGTGTACAGTAACGATCACGGCAAAACCTGGAAAACCGAAGATGGGCCAAAACCGAACACGACCGAAAGTCAGATTATAGAAACAAGACCAGGCGTTTTAATGCTGAACATGCGCGATAACCGCGGGAGTTTTAGAAGTGTAGCCACTACAAATGATATGGGTAAAAGCTGGCTCGAGCATCCTACCTCTTACCGTACCTTAGCCGACCCTGTATGCATGGCCAGTTTTATAAAAGCCAGTGTAAATGTTAAAGGAAAGCAAAAAGATGTGGTGTTTTTCGGTAACGATAATGCACAAACCATGCGCTACAATTTAACCATTAAAGCCAGTTTAGATCTGGGCGAAAGCTGGGATCTTAAAAACCAGTTGCTTATTGATGAACGGAAATTTTACGGTTATTCATCACTCACTAAAATTGATGATAAAACAATTGGTTTCTTTTACGAGGGGGTAAGGGATCTGTATTTTGTGCGCGTTCCCGTAAGTGAAATAATTAAGTAAACCAGTCATGAAGATTTTTTGTAGGTTCATTATCCTGCTGGTCTTTTTGAATGGTGCCAACCTATACGGGCAAAAAATGAAAGTAGCCTGTATAGGTAATTCGGTTACCGCTGGTTATTTGTTAAATCAGCCTGAAAAGCAGGCTTATCCTGCACAGTTACGGCAGCTTTTAGGTGATGGCTATCAGGTTGCAAATTTTGGGCACAGCGGCGCAACCTTGTTGAAAAAGGGACACAATCCTTATTTTAAAACCAAGGCTTTTCGCGAAGCACTGAATTTTGGGGCTGATATAGCCATTATTCATTTGGGCTTAAATGATACCGATCCGCGAAACTGGCCCAATTATAAAGATAACTTTCAGACCGATTATCAATGGTTGATTGATACCTTAAAGCAACAAAATACAAAGCTTAAGGTGTTCATCTGTAAGCTTACGCCAATTTTTAGTGGTCACCCAAGATTTAAATCGGGTACGCGCGATTGGTACTGGCAGGTACAGGAAAAGATTTTAGGGGTTGCAAGGGCAAATAAACTGGTGCCTGTCGACCTCAACGCGCCTTTAAATAACCGGCCGGAGCTTTTTGCCGATAACCTGCATCCCGATAGTATAGGTGCCGCTATTATTGCCCAAACAATTTACAGTACCATAACCGGTAATTTTGGTGGTTTTAAATTAAACGGCCTGTTTAGCGATAACATGGTGCTGCAGCGCGATAAAGGTATCCCGGTTTATGGCACGGCCAATGCGAACGAAGAAGTAACCGTTTATTTTAACCAGCAGGTGAGGCGCGCTGTTGCAGGTGCCGATGGCAAATGGGTGGTAAACTTCCCGGCCATGAAATTCGGTGGCCCTTACCAGATGAAGCTTGTTTGCAACGGTAATACCCTGATGCTTAAAAATATCCTGATCGGTGATGTATGGCTGTGTTCGGGGCAATCGAATATGGCTTTTCCTTTAAAATCATCGGCTACAGGCCAGGCCACGCTAAATCATTTGAATAAAAAACTTCCTGTCAGGTTACTAAAGTTCAACCCCCTGGCCGAAACCGATAATGTTTCATGGAATGCGCAAACATTAAACAGCATCAATTCCCTAAGTTATTTCTCGGGTAGCTGGGCAAAATTGGATGAAAACGCAGCAGGCGATTTTTCGGCAGTGGCCTATTATTTTGCGGAGAAACTGGTATCTAATGAACAAATCCCCGTAGGATTGATTCAAATGGCTGTTGGTGGTTCACCACTCGAATCGTGGCTGGATAGAAAAACCATGGAGCACGACGATTTACTGGTAGATATGCAGGATAACTGGCGCAAATCTGACTTTTTACAAGATTGGGTTAGGGGTAGGGCTGATGTAAACTTAAAAAATGCGGTCAATCCGAAACAACGGCATCCTTACGCGCCGGCCTACAATTACGAAGCAGGCATATCAAAACTTACTGATTTTCCGATAAAAGGAGTGATCTGGTATCAGGGCGAAAGCAATGCACACAATGTTGAGCTTTTTAGCCACGAATTTCCCTTGCTGGTTAAAAGCTGGCGGGCAAAATGGAACGATAATTTTCCGTTTTACTACGTACAGCTGTCGGCTATTGAACGGCCTTCGTGGCCCTATTTCAGAGATGCACAACTGAAATTGCAGGCGGTTATTCCCAATTCGGGTATGGTAGTGAGTTCCGATCTGGGCGATTCGCTGAATGTCCATCCTACACATAAAAAAGAAATCGGCGAACGACTGGCCCTGCTTGCATTAAGAAATACCTATCATAAAAAAATAACTGCAAGCGGGCCTGTAGTTTTGAAGGTAATGAAGGTTAAAAATACCATTGTGGTACACTTTACCAGTGCAAAAAAGCTTAAAACCTCCGGGGCTAGCGTATTAATCGGATTTGAACTTGAAGACATTACCGGCGCACATTTTCCGGTTAAAGCTAGTATTGTCCAAAACAGGGTGTTAATCAACATTCCACCTGGGAAAACGATAAGCAAGGTGTTGTATGCCTGGCAGCCCTTTACCAGGGCCAATTTAGTTAATGAAGCGGGATTACCCGCTTCTACATTTTCCATTTCTATACCTTAATTAAAATGAGATATACTTCGAAAGAATTGCAGCAACTGGCCGCATTTTATCAAAACCAGCTGCTTAACAATACAGTTCCCTTTTGGTTTCCGCGATCAATCGATCACGAACATGGGGGCTATATGTTTATGCGTGATGCAGACGGCAGCCTGATTGACGATGATAAAGCCGTTTGGATTCAGGGGCGAGCAGCCTGGTTGTTATCCACGCTGTATAACACCGTCGAAGCCAAGCAAGAGTGGCTCGATGCGGCCAAATCGGGCATAGATTTTCTAAATCAACATTGCTTTGATACCGACGGACAGATGTTTTTCCACGTTACACGCGAGGGAAAACCGATCCGTAAAAGACGTTACTATTTTTCAGAAACCTTTGCGGTAATTGCAAACGCTGCTTATGCAAAAGCCAGTGGAGATGAAACTGCGGCCGAAAAAGCCAGGTATTTGTTTGGGAAATGTATCGAATATGCCACCCAACCGGGCTTATTGCCAGCGAAATTTACAGATATCAGGCCTGTAAAAGGGATAGGAGTACCCATGATTATGATGAATACCGCGCAACAGTTGAGGGAAACCATTGGCGACCCACGTTGCGATGAATGGATATCGAAATGGATTGAGGAGATTAAACGCGATTTTGTTAAGGATGATATTCAATGTGTGATGGAGCAAGTGGCACCGGATGGTTCGATTATCGATCACATTGATGGCCGAACTTTAAACCCCGGTCACGCCATTGAAGGGGCCTGGTTTATCTTACATGAAGCAAAGTACCGCAATAATGATCCTGAACTGATTAAACTGGGTTGTAAAATGCTCGATTACATGTGGGCACGTGGTTGGGATGAGGAGCACGGAGGTATTTTATATTTTAAAGATGTGTATAATAAACCAGTCCAGGAATATTGGCAGGATATGAAATTCTGGTGGCCGCAGAATGAAACCATTATTGCCACTTTACTGGCTTACACCTTAACCGGCGATGAAAAATATGCACACTGGCACAAAATGGTGCACGATTATGCCTACGATAAATTTCATGATAAAGAACATGGCGAATGGTTTGGATACCTGCACCGTGATGGTTCTGTTGCCCAAACAGCCAAAGGCAACCTGTTTAAAGGACCTTTTCACCTACCCAGGCAAGAATGGTATTGTGCACAGTTATTAAGCAACCTGGGCTATTAATTTAGCTCAGGATGCCGCATGAAGATCGGCAACCAAAAATTTGGTGCTAATCCTGCTCATGGTTTCCAAACGTATGCCTAAATAACTGGCCAGGTAGCGTTTGGGGACTTTATCAAAAGCCAACCCATTGGCTTCGAGTTTACGGTACCTTTTCGATGCATTGGGGATTCTTGCCAGAATTGCCCTGTCAGATGCAGCGTAGTAATGCAGCTCAAAAAGTTTTCTGCCAATCAGGTTAGCTTCCGGATAGTGCGAGTAAGCCGCCTCGATCAGGTTATACGGAATGCTAATCAACACGCAGTCTTCCAGCGCCTGTAAATATTCTATCGAATGGTTGTCATGGTCAAACGGGTGACGTATCGCACCAATAATCTCATTGCCGAAACTAAACCAGGTGCTGATATCTTTTTTTCCATCCTTAACAAATCCACGTACCAGGCCACTCACTAAAAAGTAAAGCGAAGTATTGTTGTCGATCGGTGAGAGTACATGTTTATACTTTTTTACATGAATTACCTTACAATTTTTTTCGTAAGAAGCTTTAAATTCACCCGAAAGGGGATGAAACTTTTCCAGGTACTGAAAAAGCGGAAGCATAGAAGAATGAGTGCTCAGATATTGCATTTATTAAACCTGCTAAATAGAAAAATTAATGGGACAGCATTTTCTCTGTAACCTCAAATCTGCTTGCCTGGCAAGTCATCGGATTTGTTTGGTTAACTATGCAAAGTTATTCCTCAATGCCAGAATCGCCCGCTATTGAAGGGCAATCGACCTCTAACTATTCAGCCGTTAGACCAAAAACAGGCCAAAAAGGGGCTTTTTAGCTTAATTCTTTGTTGAAATAGTTGGTAGGCATAACTCCCTTTTCTTTTTTAAAAGCATTGTAAAAAGTGGCCAGACTTTTAAAACCCGATTCAGATGCAATGGCCTCGATGGTTAACTTGTCGCTTTTTATGGGGTGCTGGACTAAAAAATGCTCGACCCTGTAACCGTTTATCCAGTCGCGAAAATTTTTGCCAATCGTATTGTTGATGATATAAGAACAATGGTGAACAGGGATATTGAGCTTTGCAGCCAGATCAATAATCTGAAACTCGTGAAGCAAATAAAGTTGTTCCTGTTCCATCAAAGTTCCCATGGATTGCGAGAGTTCAGCAAGCTGTTCTTCCGATAAGTTTACCTTTTTTGTGGGTTTTGCAATTTGTTCATCCTTTAAAGGCTGTAAGTTTAGGCTTGCCGCCTCGCTAAGGGCTACATCTGGTTCAAACTGCTCTCGTATATTTTTTTTATCCAAGTCTACCGATACTAGTAAATAACCATAAAAAATGTACGGTTTGTGCAGGGCATACAATACCAGGAATAGTAACGACAAGCAATTGATAATTACAAACGAGGGCTGGGTGTAGGAGATATGTAGTCCCCTTAAAATTACAGGGGTTAAGCTTAACAATTGAAAAAACGTGGCTACGCGGAGAAAGAAAACAATCCAGCGCTTTCCGGGTTCGTCGGTTTTGGTTGTTTTATCCATTTTTCGGTAATAATACACCCAGGCCAGGCATAAGTAAGAGAATACCAGAATAGGGCGTAAGGTGTAATGGAAATAGTTAGGGAAAAGCCCCGTTTGAGTTTTAAGTGAGAAGTAGCCATTGTCTGCCAACTGTTTCGGAATGGTGGCCCAGTCTAGCTCGGGCCAGCCTTGCCAGGGCAGCACATGGATAAGTGCCAACAACGCAGGAATAAAATGTAGCCACTGCCACTTTCGTAAAGCAGTACTTTTATTGATAAAGCCTGAAATATAAAGGTAAAAGCAAGCAGGAGCCGCGTAGTAGAGCGGGGTAAAGGCCTGAAATACATATACCAGTGTTATCGGTTTTTCGGCGGCAATGAGTGCAGAAATTAAAATCTGACCGAAACGGGCAAAAAATAAAAGTGAAAGTAAAACATTGAGTGTTTTGTTCCCTTTTTTTGCGAAAAATAGATTTATAGAGAATAGAAGCAAAAAAAGGCAGCAGGTGCTGACTAAAAGATTCAAAAACTGCATATTCCCAGCCAATATAAAGCTTTGTTAGAAAATAGCGCTGTACGAATTTATTTACAGCCATATCGTCTTGTTTTGTAAGCGGAAAGCGGTATTTCCCATTCATATGAAGCGCGTTTTCGCTACAGGTAACTCATCTTGCTGCTTTGGTAATGATAAAATTGCAAGGAAAAGAATGGATAATTACGAATTGCTAATAAATGAGTAGGTAGATAGGTTACGTTTCATGTCTTAAAAAAACAATCCTTTGTAAATCGAATAATTTTTGTTGCTATATTTTTTTACGCCATCGTTGCCGGAAGTCTAAAAATTATCAAAATCGTAAAATTTGCTAAAAGTTTGTAGGGTATGTTAGGATAATATAATTTTGACTACTAATACGATAGATTTAATATAGATTATGATTATTAAAAATAATACCTCTAATACTGTTCTGCTATCTGGTGTATCCTGTAGTCATTTTTCTGGTTTTTGCTGAACCTGATTTTTCTTTCAAATGATGTATGATCTTGCCTACATCAGTAATGCAATAAAATAACGCCACCGCCAAAAAAATGCGCTGGTTTAGGCTAACACAAAATATTAAATATGATACCCTGGTATAGAAAGGAGCGCACTAACAACAGATAATTACACTATTAATACAAAGGGAAAGTGCATTGCTGCACTCTCCACAAATCCGACCATTTAACCGGAGATCAATTGGCGTTGCATCCGGTCAATTTATTCAATGATCATGCTAAAATTATGAATTCTGCAGGAGAACTTTTCATGCTGATGAAGCTTGTTGCAAATTCATGATTGGCATAAACCAATATCCATTATGAAAATACGCGGAAAGTCCTGGAAGGACTCGCATAGTGCCCACTTTTCCAAAACATTTTTATTGCCCGGTTTAACAGGAATGCTCCTCATTGCTGCTCTTATACCGGCCTCGGCAAAAATAAACGGTGAGCAACCAAATATTAATTTCCCCAATCATTTAAATGTGGCTGGTACGGCCTTTAATCCGGTTTCTGGAGCAAAGCTGAAAGCAGTTACCATTAAGGGGAAAGTAACCGACGAAAAGAACCTGCCTTTACCTGGCGTAAGCGTTAGGGTTAAAGGAACTACTCAGGTGGTTTCAACTAATCCCGATGGTGAATTTCAGCTTGTTACCGATTTGAACCAGCCAACTTTAGTTTTCACGTATGTAGGTTACAAAACAAAAGAACTTGTTTACAATGGCCAACCGGTATCGGTAAAACTCGATCCCGATCAAAGTAAGCTCGAAGAAGTGCTTGTAGTAGGTTATGGTAGCCAAAGAAAAAGCGATGTACTGGGCGCTGTGGCCTCCTTTAATGCGAAAGCAGTAGAAGAAAAACCTATATCACGGGTAGAACAGGCGCTAATTGGTCAGATGGCTGGTGTGCAGGTAAGACAGCAAAGTGCTACGCCGGGTGCAGGTTTAAGTATTCAGGTGCGTGGTGCGGGCTCAATTACTGCAGGTAACGAGCCGCTTTATGTGTTAGATGGTTTCCCTTTAGATGTAGCCAGCCAAAATGCTGCCGGCGGTATTGCCAACAGTTCGCTAGATAACCTTAATCCTAACGATATCGAAAGTGTACAGGTGCTGAAAGATGCAGCAGCAGGAGCCATTTATGGGGCGCGTGCAGCAAACGGAGTGGTAATTATTACAACCAAGAAAGGGATTACAGGCAAAGCAAAAATTAGTGTAAATGCCAATGCAGGCATCAGTACTATAGCGCGGAAAATTGATATGCTCAGGGCCGATGAATGGGTGGCGCAGGCTACAGAATTGGCCAACAATGCCTGGGTGGCTTCTGGTACAGGCAGAACGAGCAGCCAAACCAATGTAGAACGCGCGGCGATTTTGGGGCTGGCCGCAGGAACGATTAATACAACTTACATGACTGATCCGCGCTGGGCACAGGCCGGGCACCCCGGACTTGATTATATAGACTGGCAGGATGCGATCTTTACGCGGGCACCCTATCAAAACTATGAGGTTTCGGCCAGCGGAGGCTCCGAAAATGTAAGTTATTTTATCTCCGGCAATGTGCTTAACCAAAATGGAACACTAATTAATTCCAACTTTAAGAATTACGGTATAAGGGCCAATGTAGAGGCTAATGCCAGCAAGAAACTCAAATTCGGAATCAATCTGGCACCATCTTATTCGGTTAACAATGCGCCTCCGGGAGAGGGAAAAGATAATCAGTTGATGAATGCCCTGCAAATGGTGCCTGTGGTTGAAAGCACCGCCGGGTTAAATTCTGGTGCTTACGGAAACAGTACCTATACCTGGGCAAGTCCTAGGCTCATCAGCCCCTATGCTTATCTCGAAACGGCCATCAATAAAATTAAAACTTCCAGATTACTGGCCTCCATCTATGCCGATTATCAGATTGTAAAAGGCTTATCACTCAGATCGAGCGTAAACTACGATAACGTAGACCGCAATACTTCAAGGTATACTTCCGATCAGGTTACGGTTGGCGTGGCTTCGGCATTATTAACCAATCCGGGCCTTTACTCTACAGGTGCTTATGCGGTAACCAAAAAACAGAATTTCCTGAATGAAAATACCTTGAATTATACCATCACAATCGCTGGCTTGCACAAAATATCGGCCATTGCCGGTGTATCGTACAATATTGTGCATACAGAAGGAGTGAGCCTGGCTACAGCCGGAGGTTTTGCTAACGATATCATTAAAACCTTAAGTAATGCCATTGCCAACTCGGCAGGGGTAACCACTACCGGAACTTCAACTGCGGCAAATAATACCTTGTTTTCGTATTACAGCAGGTTGCAATACGCCTTTAAAGATACATATCTCTTATCGGGTACCCTCAGAAGAGATGCTTCATCTAAGTTTGGCTCCGAAAATCGCTGGGGAACCTTTCCTTCAGTATCGGCCGGATGGAAAATTTCAGAAGAATCTTTTCTTAAGGATGTTAAAGCCATTAATGAGCTGAAACTGCGCTTAAGCTGGGGTAAATCGGGCAATAACAATATTGGCGATTACAATGCCATCAGTACACTGGTGAATTCGAATTACGTTTTTGGAGGCAATACACCTACCACGGCTACAGGCCAGGTGGTATCGGGCCTTGCCAATAAAGCGTTGAAATGGGAAACCTCCAATACATACGATTTGGGTATAGATTTAAGTCTTTTGGCCAACAGGATCAATTTTACTTTCGATGCTTATCATAAAAAGAATACCGACCTGTTGTTGAATTTGCCTGTATTATCGGCAAGTGGTTTTAGTACTAGCCTGCAAAACATTGGCTCTGTGGTAAACAAGGGGTTGGAGTTCGGTTTGAATACCGTAAACGTAAAAACAGCCAGTTTTACCTGGTCAATGAGCGCCAATATTGCCTTCAATAAAAATACGGTAACTGAGCTTGGGCCAACACATGCCGATATTGAAATTGCTTCTGCCTACAGTGGTAGTAATGCGCCCTATTTATTGCGCGAAGGGTTGCCCACATTTAGCTATTACATTACCAAAACAGACGGAATTTTAACTGCCGCCGATCTTGCGAATCCTGCAGTGGCCAAAGTATCTGGTCAGAAAGTAGGCGATGCAAAGTATATTGATGCCAACGGCGACGGAAAAATCAGTGCTGCAGACCGGGTAATTGGTGGTCAGCCTTCACCTAAATATACCTGGGGCTGGACAAACAATTTCAAGTACGGAAATTTTGATCTCGGTATACAGTTATATGGCCAGCACGGCGGATCGATACTTTCTTACCTCGGCAGAGCGATTGATTTTTCGGGTAGCACCACAGCAAATGTGCTCGGGGTGTGGAGAGACCGATGGAGTGCCGCAGATCCCAATCCAGATGCCCCGAGAGGTAAATTGGGCGCAAGCTATACTTATCCTAACGTAACCTCTGACTGGGTTTATTCGAGCGATTTTTTACGGGTGCAGAATATTACTTTGGGCTATAACCTGAAAGGTTTAATCAAAACATCGGGTATTTCTTCGGCAAGGATCTTTATCGCCCTTGAAAACTACTTCTCTTACGATGAATATAAAGGTGGGGCAAATCCCGAAGCCCAAAATACAAATGTAAGTGGCGATGCCAGTTACGCCATATCGGGCGATTATGGTTCTGCGCCATTAAGTAAAACTGCTTCAATTGGTATAAACATTGGCTTTTAGTAAAATAAGATGAAAACGAAAATATACTTAACCCTGTTCGCCGCATTGCTGCTACTAACCAGTTGCGAAAAACAGTTAAATCAAACACCAGAGTCGAGCTTAGCTACCGAAAACTTTTTTACCAACAATAACGACTTTCTTCAGGCGGTAAATGGGGTTTATTCGCAATTAAACAATTACCCCAGTCAGGCATTGTGGCTGGGCGAAATGCGCAGCGATAACATCAATGCAACTTCTGATGGTAACCGCGACTGGGACGGAATTAATAATTTTACCCCCAGTATTACCACTACTGGCTTTATATCAACTGCCTGGAAGGCCAATTTTAATGGTATTTATAATGCAAATACCGTGTTGGCTGCCCTCGAAACCAAAGGAAGTGTGCTTACGGCTGCAAATGCTACGCGTTACACTGCCGAAGTACGGTTTTTAAGGGCGTTTTATTATTTCTCTTTGGTAAGGACTTTTGGTCAGGTGCCATTAATTTCGACAGTAAAGAGTGCCGCCGAGGTGGCAACGATCCCCAGGAGTCCAGTGGCTGATGTGTATGCATTGATTGAATCGGATCTGCAATATGCAGCCACCAATTTACCCACAACCTTTACCGGTGCCGATCTGGGCAGGCCAACATCATATGTTGCAAAAGGGCTATTGGGATTGGTTTACCTCACCAAATCAGGGCCAACTTACGGTATAAACGGACCGGGGCTAAACAGCAACGAATACAATAAGGCTGCTGCCCAGTTCGATGCCGTACTTACTGGTAGTCCTTACAGTTTTGCCAATAATTATTCATCTATATTTTCTTATATCAACGAGAACAATAGCGAAGTCGTTTTCGATGTGCAGTTTGCGTCGAGTTTAAACGGTGCCGGTTTTCCTTCGCATTTGGTGCCTGTAGCTTACTGGACCAGCAATGGCATTTCCAATAGTTATGGAAATGGCTATGGGGCAAGTACTTTTCTGGTGGCTAAAAGTTTAGTAACTGCCTATACCACCAATACCGTAAGTGGAACAGATATCAGGTATTCTTTTAATGTGGCTACGAGCTACACACCAGGTCCATTTATTAAAAAATATATCGACGTGGCTAAAAAAGGTCTGTCTGGAAGAGATTGGTCTGTTAATTTTATTGTGCTGCGGTATACCGATATATTGCTCATGAAAGCAGAATGTATCTTGCATGGCGCTCCGGGTACGCAGGCCGATGTGGATGCTGCGGTAAACCAGGTAAGGGCCAGGGCAGGGGTAGGCGCATTATCCAATGTAAATATCCAAACCCTAATGCAGGAGCGGCAGAGAGAGTTTTTAGGCGAAGGTTTGCGCTGGAACGATCTGGTGCGCGAAGGATTGGCCATTTCGCAAATGAATGCCTGGAGAATTGCCGATGCAATTACCAAAATCAATGAGATTGTGCCGAATTATGTTATTTATCCGGTGCCGGCATCAGAAATTCAGACTGCTCCAGGACTTTATGTGCAAAATCCCGGCTACAATTAAGTTATATTTACGAAATGATCAGAAAAAGTTTAATTATAGCAGGTTTCTCCATCCTTTTTAGCGGATTGTCTGTTGCCCAGCGAAAACCAGGGCAGAAACCCAATATTGTTTTTATTCTGGCCGATGATCTCGGTTATGGGGATGTGGGTGTTTACGGACAAAAACTGATCCTTACACCCAATATCGATAAACTGGCCCGGGAAGGTACACGCTTTACCGAATTTTATGCCGGGGCACCAGTTTGTTCACCTTCAAGGGGTTCTATCCTTACCGGTCTCAATACCGGGCATGCTACCATCAGAGGCAATGCAACAGAGCAAGGCGGCCTTCCGGGTAAAAAAGGGAAAAATGTGGTGTACAGGGCAAACCTTACGCCGAACGATTATACCATTGGCAACCTGATGCAGGATGCAGGATACAATACCTCGTTGGTAGGGAAATGGCATGTTGACGGTTACGATTCGCTGGCTACGCCATTGCAAAGGGGTTTCGATAAGTTTTCGGGCTGGCTTATCAATGTACCGGCTACCTACGCCAGTACTTATTGGCCCGACCACCGTTATGTTAACGGAAAACTCGTAACGGTTGAGCCCAATACCAATGCCAGAAAGGGCTATTACGAAACCAATATCTGTACAGATGAGGCATTGGCTTACCTGAAAACGCAAAAAGACAGTAAAAAACCTTTCTTTTTGATGCTGAACTTTAACAATCCGCATTCGCCACTCGATGTGCCGGACCAGGCCATTTATAAAAATAAAAACTGGCCGGAAGATATGAAGACTTATGCCGCCATGGTGTATTACATGGACCAATCGGTAGGTAAGATTAAAGATTATTTGATTAAAAGTGGTTTATCGGAAAATACGATCGTCTTTTTTGCTTCCGATAATGGACCGCGGTCAGAACCTACCAGTCAGCTGAAGGCTGTATCCGAGTTTTTTGATTCGAATGGTCCGCTTAAAGGTTATAAAAGAGATATGTATGATGGTGGAATCCGTATTCCTTTTATTGCATGGGTACCATTTATTAAGAATGCCCCTAAAATGAGCGATGTACCCGGGTACTTTCCCGATATTATGCCCACATTTGGCGAAATTGCAGGTAAAACCAGCGGATTTAAAACCGATGGAGCCAGTATTTACCCCGTACTTAAAGGCGTTAAACCAAAAACAGACCGTTTTCTGTATTGGGAGTTTTTTGAGTTGGGCTTTGAACAAGGTGTTCGTTATGGCTGGTGGAAAGGCGTAAAAAGACACCATAAACTAGAGCTTTACGATTTAAAGACCGATATTGGCGAGACAAAAGATGTGGCGGCAGCCCATCCGGATATTGTTAAGGAAATAGAAGATTATCTTTTAACAGCAAGAACGGATTCGCCTTACTGGACGGTAAAATAAAGTAACCGTTGGAAGTTAAATGCTGCGTTGTAGCTTACTGATTGAGGTAAGCTACAACGCAATATTATTGTCTCTTTTAAACGATAACGGCGATAAACCCGCATGTTTTTTAAAGTATTTTCCAAAAAAGGAAGGATTGCTGAAATGAAGCTCTTCGGCAATTTCCGAAATGTTCAGCACATGTCCGGTAAGCAATAATTTAGCTTCCCTGATTACAAAATCGTCTATATGCTCTCCGGCCGATCGGCCTGTAACCTGTTTAACAACCTGTGAAAGATGCCTTGGGGTAATGTGCAGGCAGTTTGCGTAATAAATTACCCGTTTTTCTATTTTGAAACGCTCTGCTACCAGCGATAAAAACCGATTGGTAAGTTCTACTTTGCTGTTTATGGCGGCTGAAGGTAGTTTCTTTTGCTTTTCGTTCAGCAAAAAAATATCATATACAATAGATAAGAAGCTATTGTGTATAATATCGTCGATATGACGGGTGTGTTTTGAAATGGAAAGCCGGTTTTGAAGCGCCATCATATCGGCCAGTACCTGCTCATATTCGGCTTTTGAAAGCGAAAACTTTAACAATTCCTGTCCATTAAATATCTTGTAAGTTTCGGCAATATTAAAAAATATGCCCTTGCGTGCGAGGTAGCTTTTGTTGAAATGCGTAAAAATAACGGTGGCATTGGGTTCCTCGGGTATTTCGTAAATATGATCGGGCATCATACATAAAATATCGCGGTAGTTTAAAGTATGCTCTACAAAATTGATTTTTATTTTCAGGCTTCCCTTTTTTACCATTAAAATTCCGAAATCGGCAGATCGGAAAGGCGATTTAGGACAATCACTTTCACTGGCACTATTGTATATCGACACCATAAGCTCAATGCCCGTTAGGGTATCAGGATAATCTGATGATGATGGCTTTTTGACCGGATGCAATTGTCCCATGCTGGTGTTAAATTATTAGGCTAATTAGTCGTTTAAATCGTTTAGGTTTTTCCGTTTCTGGTTGTGCTGAAAACGCCCGGTTTTTCCTGCCTTCAAATGTATGTTTCGACGCATAATTTTTTATTATTTTTTAAAAATTTGACGAAAATTTGATAAAAAACCAATCATTTGATTAATTTTTTGTGATGGTGTTTTGTTTCTTAATTTATTAAAAATTAGTGTTTTATATTGTTTATTGTGGTTTTTGTGGTGTTTTTGAGGTGGTTTTTTGAATTTTACTATTTTATTTAAAAAGTCAAATAGTAGAACGGTCAACTCATCTAAATGTCATATTCAACCGATCCACCTTTTTGACCAATATATCCTACCTTTCAACCTTTTTTTAGGTCAGATTCTGCGTTAAAATTGTGTTAACAAAACATCAGATAAAAGTGAAGGCTAGCGGCTTTTTGCTAATGGAATTGATGCGTTTGGTGTAAAATGATATGCTTAAACCAAGACAGAATAACAGCATTCGGCATGCGTAAAAAACTACAGGATAGAATTGCTTCATTTAAAGATGCAACACTTATAAAAGAAAAAGGATTGTACCCATATTTCAGGTCAATTGAATCGGCTCAGGATACCGAGGTGGTTATTAACGGGAAAAAAGTGCTCATGTTTGGCTCCAACTCCTATTTGGGACTTACCAATCACCCCGAAATTAAACAGGCTTCGAAAAATGCCATCGATAAGTATGGTACGGGTTGTGCAGGTTCGCGCTTTTTAAATGGTTCACTCGATATTCACCTGGAGCTGGAGCAACGGCTTGCAGCCTATGTAGGGAAGGAGGCGGCGGTACTGTTTAGTACAGGCTTTCAGGTAAACCTGGGGGTAATATCCTGCCTGCTCGATCGGAACGATTACCTCATTCTGGATGAGTACGACCATGCCTCTATTATAGACGGAAGCAGGCTTTCCTTTTCGAGGACGATAAAATACGCCCATAACGATATGGATGATTTGCGGAGTAAACTGAGCCGCTTACCGGCGGATTCGGCCAAACTCATCGTTTCTGACGGTATTTTTAGCATGGAAGGTGATTTGGTTAATTTACCCGAAATGGTCGAAATAGCCGACGAATATGGTGCAAACATCATGATGGATGATGCGCACAGTTTGGGGGTAATTGGTTTTAACGGGGCAGGTACTGCATCACATTTTAACCTTACCAATCAGGTAGACCTCATTATGGGAACTTTCAGTAAATCTTTGGCTTCATTAGGCGGTTTTATTGCCGGCAATACCGAAACCATCGAGTTTATTAAGCATCGGGCCCGCTCGCTGATGTTTAGTGCAAGTATGCCACCTTCGGCTGTAGCCAGTGTTATTGCTGCTCTCGATATTATAGAAAGAGAACCCGAGCGTATTGATAAACTTTGGGCCAATACCAATTATGCTAAACAGCTTTTGTTAGATGCCGGATTTGATATCGGTCACAGCAACAGCCCCATTATTCCGGTTTACATCAGGGATAATACAGCAACTTTTATGATCACGAACATCTTGCAGGAGAATGGCATATTCGTTAATCCGGTGGTATCGCCTGCAGTGCCTTCCGATTCTTCGCTAATCCGCTTTTCGCTTATGGCAACGCATAGTTTTGAGCAAATAGAAACGGCTGTTGAGAAATTGAAAGCGGCTTTTGTTGCGGTTAATGTTAACCTGTTAAACGTGAGGTTATGAGGGTAATTAAGCCAGTTTCGGATAAAAAAGATTTAAGGGCCTTTATTGATTTCCCACATACACTCTATGCCAGCGACCCCAATTATGTGCCCGAACTTTTTATTGCCCAAAGAGATTTACTTACACCGGGCAAACACCCGTTTTTTAAACATTCTACCATTGCGCTTTTTTTACTGATAGATGAAAATGAAATTGTCGGGCGTATTGCAGCCATCGAAAATACCCGCCACAATGAGGTTTATGATGCAACAGATGGTTTTTTCGGCTTTTTCGATTGTATAAATGATGAGGCGGCAGCTAAACAATTAATCCATACGGTACACCAATGGCTGGAGGCAAGGCAGCTTACGCGTGTACTTGGCCCAGTAAATTTTTCTACCAACGAGGTTTGTGGTTTATTGATTGAAGGTTTTGATGGGCCACCGGTTGCCATGATGCCCTACAACGCACCCTATTATTTGCCACTGCTCGAAAAAATGGGTTATGTAAAAAATGTAGATCTGCGGGCATATCGCTATACCGCCGGAAACTATAGCGACAGGTCGCTTAAGCTGATGGATCGGATTAAAGAAAGGCTGTTAAGAAACAACATCACCATTCGTACCATCAACATGAAAAAATTTGCTGAGGAACGTGATGCCTTACGCGAGGTGTATAACCGTGCCTGGGATAAAAATCTGGGTTTTGTGCCTATGAGCGATGCTGAATTTGAATACACCGCCAATGATCTTAAACTGATTCTCGATCCTAAATTCTGCATCATGGCCGAGCAGGATGGCAAGATTGTAGGTTTTGCACTGGCTATCCCTGATATCAATCAGGTACTGATCAAGATCAAAAGGGGAAGACTGTTTCCAACCGGGCTGATTAAGTTACTGGCCAATAAAAAGAAGATCGATGGCATCAGGATTATGCTGCTTGGTGTGGTAGATGGTTACCGGAAGATAGGGATAGAAGCCTGTCTTTATGGTGAAATTATCAGGCACTTTTTGGAAAAGAAAATGAAATATGCCGAGGCCAGCTGGACACTCGACCACAACGATATGGTAAACAGGCCCATTGAAGATATTGGCGGAAAACTGTACCGTAAGTATCGAATTCTGGAAAGAAACCTATGAAAAAGCGGATTTTAATTACCGGGGCTACAGGTTTTGTTGGCTTTCATTTAATTGAAGCTGCCTTGGCAAAGGGGCTGGAAGTGTTTGCCAATGTACGCAAATCGAGCCAAACCGCGCATTTGCAAGGCTTAGGGATCAATTTTGTGGAGCTAGACTTCGAATCGATTTACCAGATGGCGAAGCATGTGCAGGAGTATAAATACGATTATGTGATCCACGCTGCAGCAGTAACCAAAGCCGAAAACCTCGATCAATATCATAAATATAATGCAGGCTATACCCGTAATCTGGCCATTGCGGTAGCGCAGGCAGCACATCAGGTAGAAAAGTTTGTGTTTGTAAGTAGCCTCGCTGCATTGGGACCATTAAAAAACGCAGGTAGTCAATTGAGCGATAACGGAGCATCAAACCCGGTAACCCATTATGGTAAAAGCAAAGCTTTGGCCGAAACCTATTTGCAGCATATCGATAACCTGCCCTGGCTGGTGTTTCGGCCAACGGCGGTGTACGGCCCGCGGGAGCGCGAAATATTGATGGTAATTAAAGCCATAAACAGAGGCCTGGAGGTGTACATGGGCGATAAAGAACAGCAACTCAGCTTTGTTTATGTAAAAGACCTGGCTCAAATTATGGTCAGCTCGCTGCAATCGGCAATGGTTAACAAAAGTTACAATGTTTCTGATGGGCATGTTTATGGCCGGTCGGCTTTTGCTGAACACGCAAGGGCGATTATGCAAAAGAGAACATTTAAAGTACAGGTACCTCTGTCGCTAATTAAAGGAATTGCCTGGAGCCTTGAAAAAGGGTATAAGCTGATCCGTAAAATGCCAACACTAAACATCGATAAAGTGAACGAGCTCACGGGCATTAACTGGAGCTGCGACATTAAAAATATTAAAAACGACCTCGGTTACAGTCCGCAATACCAGCTGCAACAAGGTTTGGAAGAAACAATAAAATGGTATCAGATTAACAAATGGTTATAAGTATTTAAATAAGATAAGATGACAGAACAAGTAAAATCAGCAAATGGCAAACTTGGAATATTAATGCCAGGCCTAGGTGCAGTAGCTACAACCATGATTTCTGGTGTAGCAGCAGTGAAAAAAGGATTATCAAAACCAATTGGCTCGCTTACGCAGATGGGTACGATCCGCATTGGCAAACGTACAGAGAAGAAAGAACCTAAAATTAAAGATTTTGTTCCTTTGGCGGCACTGGAGGATTTGGTTTTTGGCGGTTGGGACGTTTACGAAGATAACGTTTATGAGGCGGCCATGAACGCACGCGTATTGGATGCCAATTTATTGCGCGATGTAAAAGAAGAATTGCAGGCCATTAAACCCATGCGTGCTGCTTTTGATCGCAACTATGTTAAAAACCTGGACGGCAAATATGTAAAAGATATCGATAACCGTTACGAACTTGCACTGGCAGTGATGGACGATATTAAAAACTTTAAGGCCGATAACAATTGCGACCGCATTGTACTGGTTTGGTGTGGTTCTACCGAAATTTATTTTGAGCCTTCGGAAGTGCACAGTTCGCTGGCTGCTTTTGAGCAGGGATTAAAAGACAACGATTCGCGTATTGCCCCAAGTATGATTTATGCTTATGCCGCTTTAAAACTCGGTATTCCTTTTGCCAATGGCGCGCCTAACTTAACGGTCGATATTCCGGCCCTGATTGAGCTGGCTAAAGAAACCAATACGCCGATTGCCGGAAAAGATTTTAAAACCGGACAAACCCTAATGAAAACCATTCTGGCTCCAGGCCTTGCAGCCCGGTCGCTGGGTGTAAACGGTTGGTTTTCGGATAATATTTTAGGTAACCGCGATGGTTTGGTACTTGATGATCCGGATAACTTTAAAACCAAAGAGGTATCTAAACTAGGCGTGCTTGAAGATATTTTTAAACCAGAAATCAATGCCGATTTATATGGCGATATGTACCACAAAATCAGGATCAATTACTATCCGCCTCATGGCGATAATAAAGAGAGCTGGGATAACATCGATATTTTTGGCTGGTTAGGTTATAAAATGCAGATCAAAATCAATTTCCTTTGCCGCGATTCGATTTTAGCTGCCCCAATTGTATTGGATTTAGCCTTGTTTATCGATTTGGCCAAACGTGCAAACCTTTCAGGTATTCAGGAATGGCTTTCGTTCTACTTAAAATCGCCGCAAACCATTCCGGGAGTACCTGCAGAGAACGATATTTTCAAGCAGTTAATTAAGCTTCAAAATACTTTACGCTACATTATGGGCGAAGAGCTGATTACCCATTTAGGGCAGGATTACGAAGAAGAAGTGGTAGAAACGGCATAGTGTTTTTTCACAAGTTCATATCTACAGCCCTGGGTATAGGCTACATTGGCAAGGGGGCAGGTACCGTCGCTGCGGCGGTTACCTGCGTCCTCTGGTGGTTTTTACAAACGCCGTACACCAATCCGCACCTCTGGCCTTTTTTATCATCCATATTTATTTTGCTGATTGGTGTAATTACAGCCGATGAGGTAGAAAAAGTATGGGGCAAAGACCACCAAAGGGTAGTGATAGATGAAGTAGCCGGAATGGGCATAGCTTTGCTTTGTGTGCCGTTAAAATGGCCGTATTACCTCATGGCGTTAATCCTTTTCAGGTTTTTCGACATTGCCAAGCCTTTTTACATCCGGCATCTGGAAGTACTACCAGGTGGCTGGGGTGTAATGGCTGATGATGTACTGGCAGGGATTTATGCCAATGTGGTTTTGCAGGGTATTATCCTTTTAGGCCTGTTTTAGTATGCTTATCTTTTTAAAAGCCCAGGCTTCTTCGTTAACGGCTTCGGCAACCGATTTTTTAATCACAGCCTTAACCGTAAGCATTTTCGGTTGGTGGTACCTGGCCGGAAGCATGATCGGAACAATTTCGGGGGGAGCTGTTAATTTTTACATCAACCGGAATTGGGTTTTTAATGCCAGCTTAGCAGCAATGAAGAAACAAATCATCAGATATATGCTGGTATGGCTGGGCAATTTATTACTGGTAACCTTTTTCGTTTACCTGCTTACCCGTTTTTTCAATCTCAATTACCTGTTCTCCAAAATAGCCGTTTCCGTAGTAATGGGACTCAGCTATAATTATTATATGCAAAAGCAGTTTATTTTTCCCGTAAAATGAAAGTTATTTATTCATTTTTTATAGTCTTGGTTTGGGTTGCAACAGGTTTAAGTGCTTTTGCACAGAAAACAGTTGTTACCGGTAATGTGCGCGATGCCGTTTCCAAAGAGCCGCTACCTTACGTATCTGTATTTTTTAAAGGCACTACTATCGGAACCCAAACCGACCTTAACGGGAATTATGCGCTCAGTTCGTCGAGCCAGCAAGAAGGATTGAGCTTTAATTATATCGGCTACATTACCTTGTCGAAAAACATAATGCCGGGTTTTGAGCAAAAACTGGATGTTGCGCTAGTACCCGATGCAAAAGCACTGGGTGAAGTTACTGTGGTGGCTGGTAAAAAAGCGCGTTACCGCAATAAAGATAACCCGGCCGTTGAACTGATCAGGCAGGTAATTGCCCACAGGGAAGAAAACCGGATTAGCAATTTCAATACAGCCGCCTTCAGGCAGTATGATAAAATGCTTTTTTCGATGAGCAATGTATCCGAAAAATTTAAAAATAAGCGCATTTTCAGAAATTATCAGTTTCTTTTTCAGCAGCAGGATTCTACCTTAATTGGTGGTAAAAACCTGTTGCCCATTTATATACAGGAGAAATTAACCGATAAATATTTTGCCAGCGATCCAACACGGAACAAATCGGTTATCATTGGCGAGAAACAGGTTAATTTCGATCAGCAGCTGGTTGATAACAACGGCATGAAGGTTTATTTCGAACGCATGTACCAGGATATTGATATTTATAAAAACAATATCTCGGTGATCAGCAACGAGTTTTTAAGCCCGATTGCCAATGCTGCACCTTCTTTCTATAAGTTTTTTATTACCGATACCATTAAAACAGGTCACGGAGAGGTAATTGAACTTGCTTTTACCCCCAGAAACGGTACTGATATGCTTTTTGAAGGGAAATTATATGTGAGCAACGATTCGCATTTTGCCGTTACAGGAGTATCGATGGGGGTAAATAAAAACATCAACCTTAATTTCGTAAGGGCTTTAAAAATTGATCTGGATTTTGAACCCACGCTTTCGGGCAAATACAGTTTAGCCAAAAGCAAGCTAATTGCCGATTTTGGACTGGGCAAAACCAAGGGGATGGGCTTTACAGGTGAGCGTTCTTCGACCTATAAAAATTACCAATACGATATTAAACTACCCGATACTATTTTTCAGGGTAGGAGTATTGTATCGGTTGCAGGCGCCTCTGCCCGCGATGATCAGTATTGGGAAAAGAACCGATTAGATCCGTTATCAAAAGAACAGGCAAAGATCTACCACAACATCGATACCCTTCAAAAAATACCTTCTTTTCAGCGTACGGTAAAAATTGCGACGCTGCTTTTTGCCGGCTATGGTAACCTTGGTCCATACGAAATCGGCCCTGTTAATACCTTTTACAGCTTTAACAATGTAGAGGGGTTTCGACTGCGCTTTGGTGGCCGCACTACACCCGAACTCAGCAAGCGGTTTTATTTTGAAAATTATGCCGCTTATGGTTTCAAAGATGAAAAGTGGAAATTTTTTCTTTCCGCAACCTATTCCATTAACAACAAATCCATTTATCAGTTCCCACAAAATTATGTGCGGGCAAGCTTTCAGCGCGATACGAAAATTCCTGGTCAGGAGCTGCAGTTTGTGCAGGAAGACAACTTTCTCCTGTCGTTTAAGCGTGGATTAAATGATATGTTGCTCTACAACGATTTTTACCGCCTGGATTATGTGCATGAGTACGAAAATCACTTTTCTTATGCTTTTGGGTTTAAAAAGTGGAGCCAAACACCTGCAGGAGGTTTGAACTATCAGGCCAATGGTGGCGGATTTATTAACCGCTTAACCACCAGTGAGCTTTCGCTCGCTTTGCGTTATGCGCCTAACGAAAAGTTTATCCAGGGCAAAATTTACCGTGTACCCATTGCCGATCGTTATCCGGTATTTAACCTGCGTTACACGGCCGGAATAAAAGGATTGTTGGGTGGCGAATACAATTACCATAACCTTACCGGAAGCGTAGATAAGCGCTTTTATCTTTCGCAGCTGGGTTACAGCGATGTTACTTTCGAAGGCAGTTATATTGCTGGCAGGGTGCCTTTTCCATTACTAGCGATCCATCGGGCTAACCAAACCTATGCCTATCAGCTCAATTCGTATAACCTGATGAATTTCCTGGAGTTTGTGAGCGATCACTACGTAAGCATTAACATCGACCATAATTTTAACGGGTTTTTCTTCAACAAATTACCGCTAATCAAAAAGCTGAAACTAAGAGAAGTGGTTTCGTTCAAAGCGCTTTACGGTGGTTTACGCGATGAAAATAACCCGGCATTCGGCAGTGGTCTTTACCAGTTGCCGGCATTCGATAATGGTTTGCAGAGAACCTATTCGCTGGGCAAAGAACCTTATATGGAAGGTAGTGTGGGCATTGGCAATATTTTTAAATTATTGAGGGTTGATCTGGTTAGGCGTTTTACTTATCTGGATAATCCGGAGGTGGCTAAATGGGGGATCAGGGCAAGGGTTAAATTTGATTTTTAAATAAAAATATATGGAAAGCGTAAAATTAAGAGATCGCCTTCAGTTGGCTATTTACAAGGTGATTAATCCCTTTGTAAAAGGACTCATTAAAATAGGCTTAACGCCCAATATGGTAACCAGCATTGGTCTGGTACTGAACATTGGTGTGGCCGTAATTTTTGTACTTGGTGCCGAAAAATCTAACCGTGGCGACATGTCGTACATTGGTTGGGGCGGTGCATTGGTGCTTTTTGCCGGCCTTTTCGATATGCTGGATGGCCAGGTGGCTCGCCTGGGCAACATGAGCTCCCGGTTTGGGGCACTGTACGATTCGGTACTCGATCGCTACAGCGAAATGATTATGTTTCTGGGCATTTGCTATTATCTGGTAGCGCACCATTATTTTTTAAGTTCGCTGTTTGCGTTTATTGCGCTTATTGGTTCTATGATGGTGAGCTATACCCGCGCCCGGGCAGAAGGTTTGGGCGTTGAGTGTAAAGGAGGATTGATGCAGCGGCCGGAAAGGGTAGTAACCATTGGTGTATTTGCTATTGCCTGTGGGGTAACAGGACATTTTATAGGTGGCGATTATAAAATCTACCTGCCGGGTATTTCCTTTCATGTATTTGAAACCATGTCGGTTTTTACTTTACCCATTACTTTAATGGCAGTTTTAACCAATATTACAGCCGTTAGGCGCTTGCAGGAGGCCAAAAAAGGCCTGGAAGCACAGGAGCGAAATGAAAAAAAGACCAGTAATAAAGCCGCTTTGGTGGCAGCTGCACTGCTAGCTTTAGGCCTGGGTGCATTGGCTCCGGTAAAAGCAATGGCACAGGGCGATAATCCTTCACCCATTGTTTTTCCTACCCCCGAAGGCATTGCCAATCAGCTTTTCTATTTACAACGCGATCCCAATACCAATACCATTGTTTGCCAGTTGAATGTGGATAAACATGGTGAGGTGAATAAAGAGCAGCCGATTAATGTTTTCTGGATGCGTTACGACGATAAAGGAGAGAAGAAAGAACTCAGCTACATACAGCGCAAATTTGCCTATGGCATTGTGAGTAAAGATTTAGGCAACGGGCAATTCGAACTCCGGTTTGTTTCGCACAAAAAGCTGCCCATGTATCTGCGAAAATCTACAGCCGATAAAAAATACCATGTTTACGCCACCATCAACGATAAAAAGATGGAGATAGATCGCATATTCCTGCGCATAGAAGGGGGCACTTTCTGGTTCCCGAACGTAAAATATGTAGAAATAAAAGGGCGCGATGCAGCAGCCCCAGTCAAGCAATTTACAGAAAGGATCAAAATATAAGGTATGAAGAAGAATTTTGTATCCAACAGCACCGCATCGGTAAGGATGTTTAAAAGCGATTTGATGGAAAGCCTTTCGAAAGTTCGTTTTTATGTGCCTTTAATTGTTTATGTTCCGGTTATAGCCTTTCTGAGCTATAAGTCGCTGTGGCAAAACGACATGGCCTTTGTTAATTTCGCAGCATGGTTGCTGTTCGGATTGGGGATATGGACCATTACCGAATATTTTCTGCACCGGTATGTGTTTCACTTCGAACCCAAATCGGACTGGGGGCAGCGCATCCATTTTATTTTTCATGGCGTACACCACGATTACCCTAACGATGCCAAAAGATTGGTGATGCCACCTTCTGCCAGTATTCCCATGGCTTTGGGCTTTTACTTCCTGTTCGACTGGCTGCTTCCACAAAATTGTGAATATCCATTTTTTATCGGCTTTATGATCGGATATTTGTTTTACGATATGGTGCACTATGCGCTTCACCATGCCAGTTTTAAAAGCGGTTTCTGGAAAAAATTGAAACAGCACCACATGTTGCATCATTATTCCGATTCGACCAAAGGCTATGGCGTAAGCTGGACATTCTGGGACCATATATTTCGCTCAAATTTTGATAAGAAGCAGGATGGAAGAACAACAGGCCACTAAAGGCTTTTACCACCGCAGTTTCGTTTACACTTCGATAGCCATTTCGGTGGGCTATTTATTGCTTTCCTTGTTGCTGGTTGGTTTTAAAACAGATCAGCTGGTGCTGGTTTTCATCTTTAACGTCTTGTTCTTTTTTTCAAAAGCAACACGGAAATTTATTCTGGGTTTTTCTATTTTTATCGTGTACTGGATCCTTTTCGATTATATGAAGGCATTCCCGAATTACCGCTACAATGCTGTGCATATCGAAGATCTTTATGATGCGGAGAAACGCATTTTTGGGATCAACCTGCATGGCTTGATGGTGACCCCAAACGAATTTTGGAAAATAAACAGCAATGCTTTTTTAGATGTATTAACCGGCCTGTTCTATCTGATGTGGGTTCCAGTACCCTTAGCGTTTGCAGTATATTTATTTTTTAAAAAGAAGTTTGAGTTTGTGCATTTTTCGCTGGTATTTGTTTGGGTAAACCTGCTCGGCTTTGTTGTTTATTACCTTTTTCCGGCTGCACCGCCCTGGTACGTACAGGAGCACGGTTTTGTACTCATACCCGGTACCCCCGGAAATACAGCAGGCTTAGCCCGATTCGATCAGTTTTTTAACATTACACTATTTAAAGGAATTTACAGCAAAGGCTCTAACGTTTTTGCAGCAATGCCATCTTTACACTCTGCCTATCCGGTTATTGTAGTGTATTATGCACTCAAAAATAAACTGGGAGCCATTAATGTATTTTTTGTAACGGTAATGCTCGGTATCTGGTTTTCGGCCATTTACAGCAGTCACCATTATTCGTTAGATGTGCTGGCTGGAATAAGTTGCGCCATACTAGGCATTGTTTCCTTTCAGTTTCTTGTGAAAAAGACTCCGCTGAAGCATTTGGTGGCCGCCATGGTGAAGAAAATTACTTAAAATGCCTGGATTTTGTGTTTGGTTTGAAGCCAGGTATGGCAGGGGATAGCTGCGCTGTTTTTTCTTGAAAAAGACTGTTTTTTCGCTATGCGAAAAATAAAATTTAATTCCTGTGTATTGCAATATTGGTAATTCAATTCGGATAAACTTATTTTTTTTGTCAATTTCTTAACGTAAAGCGCTGATAATTTAATGTTTGCAATAAATCTACTATATCTATAGATAATATAGATATATTTATATATTTGCAGAGTCAATGTTACACATAACAATATGAATCAACTTTACATTAACAATGCTAAACTGCCTGTACTTAAATCTGAAACTGTTTTAAGCCTTGCTGAAATTTGTTGTAGTACTGATTCCATGCGTTGTTGTATGTGCATGTAAACATTAGCGCTCGCCACAAACATTATTCAGTATATCCTTATTTTCTTTTTTATGAATCCCCTTTTCAGGAAAGTTATAATCAGCTTTTTGATTATTTTTCTGGCCTACTTTTTTTTGAACTTTAAGCAAACCGAGCCTGCTGTAAAGCCACATCCGCTGGCTACTGCAACTGCATTGTGCTGTTCATCTAAGCTTCCAAACCGTTATGGCATAAAAATTACCACGAATACCAGGGTTTTCGATAGAACGAAAGAAATAGCTAAATCATACAATAACCACGATGCAGCGATAAGAGATATTTCCTTTTGGTTTAATGCCAGCCATGAGCTAACCGTGAAAATAAAACCAACAGAGAATAGAAGCCTGGGGCACCTGGGCTTCAGCTGCATCAAAGATAAATAACCAGATTGCTAACTTATAAACTAATCACAAATGAACTGTAGCAAATAAAAAAAGGGAAAAACTTTCATTTTTCCCTCCGAACCAAATAAATTTTCGAACCAGGTTCTCAATTGGCGTTGGCCCTGATTCAAATGGTAACTTAATTCTAAACAAAATTATGCAAAATTTCTATGAAGTACATGCCGGGGGCATGCTTACTTCAAAATTTCCTACACCAAACTTTAGGAAGCTATTTCCTGCGCATACAGGCGGGAAAGAAAGCAGGATCTTCGGCTTCTTAATTTTATTCATGTTGTGCGCATTTACAAAAAATGCAGTTGCGCAAACCACCCCGCTCATTAATTCTACTTTAACCGGAACGGTAAGAGATGCCAAAACCGGCGAAACCCTGCCGGGGGTAAATGTGAGTATTAACGGAACTACACATACCGCATTAACTGATAATAATGGCATTTTCCGTTTCATAACCGGTCAAAAATTCCCTTACACCCTAACTATCAGTTTTGTTGGCTATAAATCTTTACAAATTGTGGCCAATGGCTCGCCCATCGAAGTAAAGCTCGAAGAACAGGTAAATACACTTAACAATGTGGTGGTAGTGGGTTACGGTACGCAGAAAAAAAGCGATTTTACCGGATCGCTTTCGTCAGTGCCAACCGAGTTGAAAAACGTTCCGGTGGCTTCGCCCGACCGGCTGATTCAGGGAGCAATTTCAGGGGCACAGGTTACCCAGTCGAGCGGTCAGCCCGGTGGTGGTGTGTCTATTCGTGTACGTGGCGGAACCTCTATAAACGCTGGTAACGAACCTTTATATGTGATTGATGGTTTTCCGGTTTATAACGGCGATGCTACTGTTGACGCAGGGATTACCAACGGACCGGCCATTAACCCGCTATCGGCAATCAATCCGGCCGATATCGAATCAATCGATGTACTTAAAGATGCTTCTGCAACAGCCATATATGGCTCTCGTGGTGCAAACGGGGTAATTCTGATTACTACCAAAAGAGGGAGTAAAAACAGCTTCTCTATTAATTACAGTGGTTATTATGGCAAACAAAAAGTAAGCAAAAGAATTGCTTTGCTGAATGCCCGCGAATGGGGCGCTTTAAAAAATGATGCCCTTACCGATGCCGGCAAAGCGCCATTTTATACACAGGCGCAGTTAGATCAGCTTGGCGAAGGAACCAATTGGCAAGGCGAGGCTTTTAGAACAGCACCGGTACAAAACCACAGTCTTTCGATATCATCGGGCAATGAAAAAACACGTTTATTGCTTTCAGGAAATTACTTTAAGCAGGAGGGGGTAATTTTAAACAGCGGTTTTGACCGGTATTCGGCAAAGCTGAATGTAGACCACGAAGTAAATTCGAAATTTAAAGTAGGCGTTTATCTGAATGGAAGCACCACCCGTGCCGATGTTGCACCAAGCGGTATTGTTGCCAATATTCTATCCATGGTGCCTGTAGTGCCGGTAAAAGATGCCAATGGCAATTTTACAGCCAACAGCAGTTTCGGCGCTACCGTAGCCAACCCCATAGCAACCCTAAGCCTGCAAACCAACGAAACCAAAACAACCCGCGTGCTGGCTAACAGCTTTGGAGAATATACCATTATTGAGGGCTTAACAGCTAAGGTTTCCTTAGGTACCGACATCATTAACAACAAGCAGAACAGGTTTCTGCCTTCTACACTTTACGAAAGCCTTCCGGGGGGAAATGCATCAATCGGTTCCTTATCTACTTTGAACTGGTTAAACGAAAATACCATCAACTACAAGAAAAGAATTGCCGAAAAACACAGCTTTGAAGTACTTTTAGGTAATACGCAACAAAAATCGGTTACCGAAATCTTTACCGCCGGTGCTTCAAATTTTGTTAGCGATGCCTTTAAATACAATAACCTGGGCTCGGGTACTGTGCTTACCACCCCAACTTCATTAAAAACAGAATGGGCGCTGCAATCTTTTCTCGCCAGGGTTAATTATGCTTACGATAACAAATACCTGTTAACCTTAACCGCCCGTGCCGATGGCTCGTCGAGGTTTGGTATTAACAATAAATGGGGAACATTCCCATCAGCAGCCATTGCCTGGAATGCTTCGAACGAAAAATTCCTCCAGGATGTTAAAGCCATCAGCTCCCTTAAATTCCGCTTTAGTGCCGGGGTAACGGGCAATCAGGAAATCGATCCTTACCGTTCACTTTCGCGCTTATCGAGTTACCAGTACACTTTTGCCAATACACTGGTTAATGGTTTGGCCATTGCCAGCTTTGCAAACCCCGATTTAACCTGGGAAAAAACAGCACAGTACAATTTCGGTATCGATCTGGAACTGTTTTCGAACCGCATTCAGCTTACAACTGATATTTATTACAAAAGAACTTCCGATTTATTGTTAGAAGTGCCTGTGCCATACTCATCAAGCTTAACCAGTGCTTTCCAAAACCTGGGGGTGGTGAGAAACAAAGGCGTAGAGCTTGGACTTAAAACCGTCAACTTTCAGGGCGATTTTAACTGGACAACCAACCTCATATTTTCTGCCAACAGGAATAAAATCCTTACGCTGGGTGGTTCTCCTTATTTCTTTGTTACCGATCCGGCAAGCCCAACCACTTTACCTACACAGATTATTAAAGTTGGCGAATCGGTTGGTGCGTTTTATATGTACGAGGCAGATGGGGTTAATCCGGCCAATGGTTTACAAAAATACAAAGACCTTAATGGCGATGGCCTGATTACACAAGATGCCGATCGTAAAATTGTGGGCAGCTCGCAACCCAAATTTTTGGCCAGTATCACCAATACTTTCAGGTACCAGAATTTCGATCTCTCTGTTTTTTTTAATGCATCGTACGGCAACAAAATTTTTAACTGGACACGGGCCAACTTAGAAACCGGTACTGGTTACACTGGTGCGGTGGCCACATTGCTCGATCGATGGACACCATCAAACCGGAATACAGATGTACATAAAGCCATAGAAAACCCGGCAGTAACCATTTCTGACCGTTTTGTAGAAGATGGATCATTTATCAGGCTAAAAAATGTTACCCTGGGTTACAGCTTGCCAAGCCATTTGCTTTCTAAGCTGAAACTAAGCGGACTACGGGTTTATGTATCGGGCAGCAACCTGTACACCTGGACCAATTATACCGGTTACGATCCTGAGGTGAGCACCAACGGACAAAATTCGATAAGTACAGGGATGGATAGGGCAGCTTATCCAAATGCACGCTCAATACAAGGAGGCATCAGCCTGACGCTTTAATTTTTCAACATTTAATTTTTATTGCGATGAAAATAAAATATTTACCCCTGGCCATTGTGCTTGCCAGTCTTTCAGCTTGTGTAAAACTGGATGAAAGCCCAAAATCATTTATCTCTCCCGAGCAATTTTATAAAACAGCTGGCGATGCAATTTCCGCTGTGAATGCCATTTATTATCCCATGGTTGACAACAGCACCGGAGCGCAACCCATCTACAACAGGCTGTTTTACACCGGGCTAGATTTCCTTACCGACGATCTGGACGCAGGGCCGGGCTCGCCAAATGCAGAAGTAAGGGCATTGGCCAAGCTCACCCACGCATCAACCAACTTACGCATCCAGCAAATCTGGACAGAACATTACGAAGGGATTAACAAGGCCAATATTGCCCTCGAAAGAATCCCTGCCATTGAAATGGATGGAAAGCTTAAAAACCGTTTGCTGGGCGAAGCCAGATTTTTGAGAGGCTTTTATTATTTCAATTTGGTAAGGCTTTACGGCGATGTTCCCTTGCTGTTAAAAGACCAAACACAGTTAAGTCTGGCCGAATTGCAGGTACCACGCACGCCTAAGGAGCAGGTTTTTCTGCAGATTATTAACGATCTGGAAACTGCTGCATCCTTATTTAAAGCCGCATCGACAGGCGAAGCCGGCAGGGCAACCGAAGGTGCTGCGGTATCGCTTTTATCAAAAGTGTATTTAACGCGCCGCGATTGGGCAAATGCGGTGAAATATGCCGATGCAGTAATTAATGGTTCATACGGTTATGCCTTGTTTGATGATTATGCACAGGTTTTTCTGCCGGCGTATAAAAATGGCAAAGAGCATATTTTTTCTGCACAGATAAAAGGAAGTACAATTAGTACCGGGCATTTAATCACCTCGAGCGATATTCGTTCGGGTGTACCCGGATTAAAGGGCTCGTACGGCAATCAATTGGCTTTTTATACCGTTGGCAGCGATAATTTCTTTAGCCTGTACAAACTGTATTCGGCTAAGGATAAAAGGAAACGGACATCATTTGTTACTTACTATATCAGTCCAACCGACGGGAAAAAATATGCAACCATTAATGCTCCCGGCGATTCAGTGCCTTTCATTAACAAAAACTGGGATCCCAACTACGCCAGTACCGGAAACTCTGATGCGAACATGAACATCCTGCGTTATGCAGAGGTTATTTTAATTGATGCAGAGGCCGAAAACGAACTCAATGGTCCAACCACGAAGGCCTACGGTGCCATCAATAAAATCAGAAAAAGGGCAGGATTGGCTGATTTAACTACCGGATTAACCAAAGATCAGTTCAGGGATTCTGTTTACCTCGACCGCAGGTTAGAGCTGGTAGGCGAGTGCCAGCGCTATTTCGATCTGATCAGGCAAACAGGTACAGAAGTTACGGGCGTTGGTCCGGAGGGGAAAGGTATTTTGCTTAAAAACCTGAAACTGGTAGGCAAAAACAATGTAGCCGCACGCCACTATTTGTACGCCATTCCACAGGGCGAAATAGACAGAAACCCAAAACTTACCCAAAACCCAGGCTGGTAAAAAGAAGAATTTTTTAGAAAAATTATAAAATAAAACGATGCGTATTATGAAAAAAATACCGAATAAAATTGCAGGTGCAGTAGTCTTACTGGCTGCGCTGCTGCAAATGGCCTCAGCACAAACATTAACCTCCGATAAAGGCTTTAAAGGTAAGATTGGCCGTACCGCTGCCGAGTCTCAGGAATATTTTCCCGAAAAGAAGAAAGCACCCGCAGGTGCACCGAATGTAATTGTCTTTTTAATTGATGATGCCGGATATGGCACCTCAAGTGCTTTTGGTGGTTTAATGCAAACCCCGGTGTTGGATAGTTTGGCCAACAACGGTTTACGCTATACCAATTTCCACTCTACAGGAGTTTGTTCGCCAACACGGGCGGCGCTACTAACGGGCCGTAACCACCATTCGGTACACATGGGTGCCTTAAATTACAGTTCGAGTGGTTTTCCGGGTTATGATGCCATTATGCCTGCCGATAAAGGAACAATTGCCGAAGTACTGCACGAAAATAATTACAGCACCTTTGCCGTAGGGAAATACCATGTTGCACCCATTAACGAAATAACCGCAATAGGGCCTTATGACCGATGGGCTGTTGGCCGTGGTTTCGATCATTTTTACGGCTTCCAGCTAGGCCATACCGATCAGTACCACCCCAATTTGTACGAAGATACCAAGGTTGTTGATGTAGAACCCAACGGAAAACATCTCACTACTTTGCTGGCCGATAAAGCCATTAACTACATTTCCAATCAGAAATCTGTTGCACATGATAAGCCTTTCTTCCTTTATTTTGCTACAGGCGCAATTCATTCGCCGCACCAGGTAGATAAGAAATGGAGCGATTTATACAAAGGCAAGTTCGATAAAGGCTGGGATTGGTACAGGGAAGAGGTTTTTGCCCGTCAGAAAAGGCTGGGGGTAATACCTGCCAATGCAGTACTGCCAGATCGCGATCCGACAGTTAAAGCCTGGAACAGTTTATCGCCTGAGCAAAAGAAGGTTTATGCCCGTTTTATGGAAATTTATGCCGGTTTCTTAACCCATGCCGATTACGAGTTTGGCCGCATTGTGAATTACCTGAAAGAAATAGGAGAGGCCGACAATACCGTTATTCTGGTTAGCATTGGCGATAACGGATCGAGCCATAGTCCCGAACATGGCAGCTTAAACGGTTATATCAGCTCATTGGATGAAGATAAACAAGTGGCCGAGTTGTATAAAAACATCGATAAACTGGGTACCGAACATTCATTTCAGGATGCGCCATCAGGCTGGACCCAGGCAACCAACACCCCTTTCAGGTTGTGGAAAGCCGATCCGAACAGCGAAGGCGGTACTCACCAGCCATTAATTGTATATTACCCTAATGGCGGGTTGAAAAAAGGCGATATCCGTGGGCAGTATGGTCATGTAATTGATATAGCACCAACCATTTACGAGCTTACAGGCGCAAAAGTTCCCGAAACCATTAAAGGCTATGTACAAAAGCCGTTGGAAGGAACAAGTTTGGTTTATTCGTTTAAAGATGCCAAAGCCGAAAACCGCCACAAAATTCAATACTACGAGTTATTTGGCAAACGGGCCATTGTTAAAGATGGCTGGAAAGCTTCGGTTTTCCACAAATCGGGAAGTGATTTCAAACAGGATGTTTGGGAGCTTTATAACCTGAACGATGATTTTAACGAAAGGATAAACCTGGCTGCAAAATACCCTGAAAAAGTAAAAGAATTACAGGCACTTTTCGATCAGGAAGCCATTAAGTATAATGTATTTCCATTAAACGACAATGCTCTGGGGCATAGTGTTGGCGGAAGGGCACGCAGTCCCTTTGGCCTGGATAAAAAGGTGGTTTTGTATGCTGGTATCGAACAGTTTTTAACCCTTACCGGGCCACAGTTTCAGAATGATCCGTTTTCGATAACGGCTGATGTAAACATAAAATCGGCCAGTGATGAAGGGGTATTATTTGCCACCGGTTCTGAGTTTGAGGGCTTAAGTTTATTTATCAAAAACGGAAAATTTGTGGTTGCGCACAACACAGGTAGTATTGTGAAATATCTCGAATCGGACACAGCTGTGCCTGTAGGTAAATCGAAGTTAAAGTTCGAATTTAATTTTACGCCACCTGCTCATGAAAGTAAAGATAAAAATGCACCCGCTGGCACCGAAGCCATTTATATTAACGATAAAAAGGTTGGCGAGCGAAATGTGGTGGCTGCCGAAGGTAGGATTGCAATTTATAAAGATGGTATCGACGTAGGCGCAGACCGAAATTCGCCGGTAACTGATCGGTACAAAGCTCCATTCAATTTTACCGGAAAATTGAACAATGTAACTATCGAATATAAATAATATGATAAAAACAGACTGCCAGATAACTGACAGCCTGTTTTTTGCAAAATAATTGATCAAAAGAAAGATGAAAATAATATTGAAGGTTTTTTTCCTGCTGGGCTTAACCCAAACCTTATGGGCACAAAACAATCCTGGTGATGAGTCTTTTAATGGAAATAAACTGTTCGACGATGTTAAACAGTATGTTAATTTCGGCGTGCATAGAACTGCAACAAGTGGCGATAACGCAACATCGGCCTGGCTTAAAAATAAACTGGATGGTTTCGGCTTTCAAACCGAATACCTCTATTTTCCTGTTAAACAGTATTTTCTCGAAAGCGCTTCGTTAAAAATCAAAGATAGTACCTTAAATGTATTTCCGCTTTGGCCTGTGGCTGCTGCAAATGTTGCTTTAAATGCCGAGCTTATTGATGCTGATAACGATAAACAATCTGTTTCGGGCAAAATAGCCGTAATCAGGTTAAAAAAAGAAGACCGTAAATACATTGATCGTTTAGAAAAACTAGACCGTTTTAATGATTTAATAGCCCAACATGCCAGTGCTATTGTTTTAATTGTTGATAACGATGCAGGCGAAATAGCGGCATTAAATACCCAGCCTAAAGCGTCGTGGAAAATTCCGGTAGTTCAGCTAGCACCAAAAGATACCACACAGCTTATATCAGGTACGCGGGTTTCGCTTCAAATTAAGGGCAGTTTAAAAGACGTGCAGGCACGTAATGTCATTGCCAAAATTGGCTCTGGCAAGCAAACCGTAATCGTTTCTACCCCAATTAGCGGTTGGTTTACCTGTGGTGGCGAACGTGGCCCGGGTATTGCAATTTTTAACGCCATTGCTAAATGGGTAAGCGTGGCTAAACCGCCTTATACTTTCGTTTTTATAGCCAATTCATCACACGAATTGGAAGATCATAGGGGTACACATGTATTTATTGATAAAAAGGCTCCTAAACCTTCAGATGTGAGGTTATGGGTGCATTTGGGCGCCAGTTTTGCGATAAACGGCTACCAGAAAACAGCAACAGGTATTAATAAACTCGAAACTGTTGATCCGAAAAGAAGGGTTTATTACAGTTCGAACCTCGAAAATACCATGCACCAGGCTTTCGATAGGAAAACCATTACACAATTGGGCAATGTGGCTTTAGGCGAACTTAGTGTCGCTGCAAAATATGGCTACGCTACTTATTTTGGCTTTGTGGGTGCCGATTTTAATCCCTTCTTTCATACACCCGTTGATAACGAAACAGCTACATCGCCAGAAATACTGGAACAAACCGCTTTGATGATCAAAGAGGCAATTCAATTGGAATTAGCCCAACAGCTGTAACTCAGCTGGCCTAAAATCATTTCATAAAACCGGGAGGTTAATACAAATAGCCTTCCGGTTAAATACGCCATATTGCTTGCAAATCCTGCCACGTGCCCTAATGCTGCACATTTAAGCCACTGCTTAAAATAAGCTATTTGATCTCATTTCTTATCATACTGAATATTTTTTTGTTCATAGTGATGATTTTGGGGCACTAATCCCCAGTTATCTTTTAGCTCATTTCAATGTCTAAAGGTTTTTATCCATAATACATTTGTACGATGAAAAAATACTTTTTTTAATTTTCACATTGTCATTTGTCAATATCCAGTTGCAGCGTGTCAGGTTGAAACTTAATTTTAGCTGGATTATTTTAATGAATAATGAACGACTTAAAAAAACTGGAAGATTTAAGAATGGCTTTACTTCAAAAAATTAAGCCTGCCACTATCGATAGGAACTTTTGTAACCTACTCTCGATTAAAATTTTTACCGCACAGAATGATTACCTGAGTACACGCACACTGATGCAGTTGTTTGGCCTTTTGCCTCTGGATCAAGGAAGCTTAAACCCCTGGGCGGTTGATATGCTCCATAAATACACGGGTTGCAAATTAAAATTGATGTAAAAAAATCCCTTGGCTACTTTAAAAATAACATTTAGGCCTGCGGCTTTTTTTGGTTACCAGGTAATAACCTACTGAAATTTCGTGCGAGCCATAATCATAATTGCTCAGTTTATTTAAGCTATAATCGTAACCATAACCAATGCGGAGGTTACTGCGTACAAAAAGTTCAGAAATTAACCCGACTGCGCTTCTTGCTGTTAAACTGCTTTGCAAATTGGATTTCGGATATAGCTTAACCGAACTTCGGTACACCCCACCAATCCAGAAACGTTCTTTAACCAAAAGAAAAGCATTTAAATCCAGAGAGGTTGGGCCATGTAAATCATCTTTAATCAAGAAAGTAGGTTTAAACACAAAATCTTGGGCAAAGGGCAAAGCTACTCCGGCGCTCAGGTAAAAATGCGGCTGAATCTTAAGATTAAGTAATTTGTAATCGCCGAATAATGATAAACTCTTGCTCAGTAAATTATTGGCTGAGAAACCAATAAAAAATTTCTCGTTGGAGTAATGTATACCTGCTCTGATATCAGGAGTAATCTGGCTTACACTGCCCAGCGGAATACGGTTGTCGCCCTGCTCAATCGGGTCGAGTAAATTCCCGTTCAGGCCTGCCTGCATTACGCCAACACCCAGACCGAAGGCCAATATGTTGGTTTCGGTACGATCGAGTTTAATGCGATAAGCAAAATTAACCGAAGCATTTAACGAATTCTGCGCCCCGATTTTGTCTTTGGTAATAATGGCACCTATGCCCAGGCTTTCATCGTTAATGGCTTCATCGGCCGAGATAGAAAGCGTTTGCGGAGCACCTTTAACGCCTGTCCACTGTGCACGGGCAAAAGCTTGTAAGTACAGCTCTTCCTTGTATCCAGTATAGGCCGGGTTAATGTACATGCCGTTGAAAACATATTGTCCAAACTGTGCGTCTTGCTGTGCAAAAGCCATTTTGGTAAAGCAACACATCATCACCATCATTAATTTCGCTATCGTTTTCATGTTGTTTTATTTTATCTGATCACGGTTACATATCCTTTATAGGCAATCCAGTCGGCGCTGCCATTTTTAACTTTCACTACATAAAAATAAGTGCCATCACTCAGGCCGGGCGCCGTCCAGTCGTTCTTATAGTCGCTGGTTTGGTAAACCGTACTTCCCCAGCGGTTAATAATAGTAACCTCATTAAATTGATAAGAGTTCAGGTGTTCGAGGTAAAACGTTTCGTTTTTGCCATCCCCATTAGGCGTAAACACGTTTGGTATCCTTAAACCCGAAATTTCTTTATTATCGGTTGAGCTATTGTTACTAAGATTTGGATCGGCTTCATTTGCACTTACTGTTGCGGTATTGCTAACTAAACCCATTTGTTTCGATTTGACTTTAATTACCAGTTCTGCAAACTTTCCATTGGCCAGTCCATCAATTTTCCATTTCACTGTGCGTAAGGCAGGGTCGTAATCAGCGGTTCCATCAGTAGGTGCCGAAAGGCTTTCAAAACTGAGGTACTCCGGTAGTTTATCTTCAATAACCAGTCCTGTGGCATCATCTGCGCCATTATTTCTTACGTTGAGGTAATATTCAAAAACCTCCTCGTTCACCACCGTTCTCGATGCCGAGCGTTTGGTAATAGATACATCTGCCGAGCGACCAGGAACAACCAGTATTTGTACATCTTCCGATAAATCAGAAGTACAGCCGCCTTTATTAATGGAGGCTACCTTGTAAAATCCTGCTGTTGCGGTAATCAATGTCGATTTATTTTGCCCCTGAATCAGTATCCCGTCTTTAAACCATATGTAGGTATTGGCCCCATCCGATTTGGCACGCAGGATTACCGACGACCCTTCGGTGATCGTAATCGTTTGGTGCCCTGGCGGAGCATCCTGGCTGTATCCGTCTATTTTAAATAATAAAAGGAATAGCAGCAACAAGAAGGTATAAAACCTCAGTTTCATGTATCAGACTTACCGGGAAATTGATGGGTACTTTTAGAAAGTTACCGCAGTTGCCGTACCCTGTGCCGTACCGATACTAATTGTTGGTTTGGTTGGTTTAGCGGTTACAGTAATGGTTTTATCTACAATTTGAGGGCAATATTTACTGCCGTTAATTTCATATCCCACTTTTAAACGATAAGTAATGCTTCCAACAGTTGGTGCCGTAGGTGTATAGCTTAGTGTGTTTGCACCGGCTATAATGGTTTCGGCTCCTCCTGCTACAGTGTACCACTGATAAACCAATGCTGCTTTGGTTGGATCTTCTGGGTTGGTAACGCTACCTACCTGCGCCAATGGACTTTCTACGCAGAAATCGGCAGGATTAATGCCAGGTGCCAACGCTTTTAATACATATACCGGAATTTCCTGCATTTCCGATTCGCAGGAACCTGGTGTAGTAGATTTTGAACTGAGATAGTAGTAACCTGTTTTTAAATCAGCATTGGCAACTTTATTCCCACCGGTTAATGTAATGCCGGTTGAAGGCGTAGTGGTAGAAGTTGCACTGTATTTTACAATCCAGTCTGTACCTGCAGTAGCAGCAGGCAGTGTAAGCTCGCCATCTGAGCAAAAAAGATTTACTCCGGCCGTATTTGGTGCTAAAGTTTGTGCCGATGCAGTTAAAAAGCTACCGAATAATACGATCGTTGCAATAATTAAAACGGTTTTGGTAAAGAAATTCTTCATGGGGATTTTTTTTAAGTGATTTAATATTGTGAATTAGTGTTAACCAGCACATGTGGTGCTGTAGGTTTTGGATTTACTTTTATGTTAAAATTGATTTGTGTAGTACAGCCTGCTGCATTTTTAATTGTTAAAATCCCGGCATGAGTGCCAATAGGGGCATCAATGGGAACAGTAACAGGTATCGTTGAAGCCGGAAGTGTCAGGTTGTTTTCAGCAGGAAAACCCGACGATACCCAGCTAATGCTATAGGTAGTAGGAGTGTTTACCGGGTTGGTATAACTGAGCAGAGCAGTGTTATAACCCTGGCAAAGCTCTGGATCGCTTCCCAATGTGAGGCCTGGAGGCGGATTTACCGTAACTAAAAAAGTCTGTGTTTTTTCTTCACAACCCTTGGCTGTTGCCGTAATTGTTGCTGTGCCACTAAAACCAGCCGACCAGGTTACCAGCCCGGTTGAAGCATTAATTAGCCCGGCAGATAAAGGTGATAAACTGTAAACAATGCCGGTGGTGTTGCTTGCAGTAGCCAGATAGGTATCGGTTCCGGCACCCGCGCAGCGACTGCTGGTTAAGCCGCTATTAAATAGAAGATTACTCACATTGCCATTTACGGTAATGCTTCCCGACGAATTAAAACTTGATGAAGGCGTGGTAGAAATGCTGTAAGTAGCTGCTGCACCTGCCACTGTTGGCGTACCGCTAATGGTTAATTTTTTAGCGGGTTTGCTATAGCTATAGGTTATTCCAGCAGGTAAGTTGCTAACCACAACAGTGTTGGTCCCATTTGGCATGGTGTAAATAATCGGATCCATAACGGTATTGATACACACAATTCGGTCACCCGATCCAGTAGTGGTAGATACGCTGCTCTGATCGTTATAAGTTACCTGATCTGGTTGCGAACCGGTAATGGTAGCCGTATTGGTAAGCACCCCGGTTTGCACAACTTTGGCGGTAATTTTTAATGTTGCGTTGGCCATACTTGCTAAATCGCCAATCGTCCAGATTCCTGTTGTTGCATCGTAAGTGGTACCCGACGGAGCAATGCTGGAAACATAGATATAACCTGTTGGTAATTGATCAGAAACCGATACGCCCACTGCATTACCATTGCCTAAATTTTCTGCCTTTAAAGTAAACTCAACATTGGTGTTCAGCTCAGGGTAATCTACATCAACGGTTTTGGTAATGGCCCTGTCGATATTACAAAGCGAAATGTTGATGGGTAGAGAGGGGGCACTAGTGCCACATTCGAGCTGGTAACTCACACTGTAGTTGCCAGATGCGCTTGCTACATAAATATTGGAGGTAGCGCCACTAATGGCTACTCCGTTTAAATACCATTGGTAAGGCGCTGCATTGGCAACAGCGGTAAGTGTGGCTGTTGCACAATTTGTCTGACTTACATTAGGCTGCTCAGCCATTTCAGGAAAACGCGTAATAAAATTCGACATCGAAAAGCCGGCTCCCTGTTGTACCATCGAAATGGTAAGTCTGCCTAAACTGGTAATTGCAACAATACTGGGTTGGCCAATGGTGGTGTTGGTAAAACTGATTAACGAAAGTCCGCTGCTGCCCAGTGGTTTGCGGGTACCTATACCTGCAATAGTTTCAATACTCTGGTTGGTATAGGTTGGGCTACCGCCTGTGGTGGTTAACAATATAGGATCGGCACTTTTGGTTAAAATATAACCGAAATAAGGAAGATCGCTACTGGCAGTATAGGCTGTAAACTTAGTTGTTTCTACACGTTTAGAACCCGAACAGCCTGATATAGGAACTAATGTCGCCACATCTACCTCGCAGCCTCCGCCAACCGAAACTCCGCCAGTTCCGGAAAAAACTTCGACATTTTTATTGGCTACAATGATAGAGGAGGAGAAGCGCGCAGTGTTAGTGGTATAATCGTAAGTGCCATAAACATAGCCATGGTTAAAAGTATATTTATCGCCAGGCTGTAGCAGTGTAACAGTTAATGTTGTTTTCTGCGTTCCGCTAATATCGAAATGAGTTATGGTTACTGTAGTGTTTGCTTCGGTAGCAATAACTGTCGATTGTTCGGCCGTAAGATTTCCCTCACCCCTTACAATTACATATTCTTTACCCAGTGCTGCTATGGGTGGAATTGGATTAAAGGCCCCGTCGCCACAACCACCTGGGGCATCAAGGTCGGCAGCCGTATTCATCACTGCAGAAGAAGAAGATTCGACCAAAGTACCTATTGGCGCATGGAAGAGATAACTTTGCCCTGCATTTAAAGTGGCCGTTGCCACCCCGCCAATTTTAACAATGGTATTGTTGTCAATAGCCATGATGCTGTAAATGGGAGTATGTGATGAACCTGCAAGATTACCATCCCGGTAATAACCCACCCTAAAAGAGTTGCCAATTGCCGCATCGCCAAAACTGAACAAAGAGGCATTTCCTTTTATATCTCCATCGCCTCCATCAGTGCCCAGCGCATCAGAAGCCACATTTCTTAAATTAACAGCAATTGAAGTGGTAGCCTCTAC
The DNA here is from genome assembly GCF_003852395.1 of Pedobacter sp. KBW01. NCBI lineage: Bacteria > Pseudomonadati > Bacteroidota > Sphingobacteriia > Sphingobacteriales > Sphingobacteriaceae > Pedobacter > Pedobacter sp. KBW01. The sequence goes on along the minus strand of NZ_QAJQ01000019.1, from coordinate 57,772 downwards.
GATAATACCTGCAGCCGATATTACCGTATTTAAACTATAAGCAGGAGCATCTTTTGGTAAGCCAGCAAAACGATAGGTAAAAGGGTTATTTTGCGAGCAGCTAAAGGTGGTAATTATGGTGCCATCGCTTTTTTTAATGGTGCCGGTAACCGTTGTGGTATTATCGGTTGTAATTACAATTTCGTTGGCCTTGCTCCAGTATTGCCATGGGGCCGGAGCAATGTAATGCTTGGCATAGCTAATTGCCCGAAAATAGTTGGCTTTAGCTGTTTTTTCTCTCAGGTAATTGGTAAATGGAGCAGCTTTAACAGAAACTGGAATAGCATAGACAAGCGTTCCCACTAAGGTGGATAAAAGGAAGATAATTATAAAAAAAACTAACCTAAGTAGCGCTCTAATCATGGATGGTTTAATCAGTCTCCTAACCAATACCATACACATCAATTTCATCCAAATCAAGCAAAAGCAAGTCGGATAAAGTTGAGACAATAGGTTATTACTGCTTTGTAGAATTAATAATCTATTTAAAAATGTAAAATTTCAGTTTAAGGATTTCTTCAACACTAAAATACCTGAAATATTATTCGCTCAAGTGTGGGCTGTGTTAATTTTACACCAACTTAAATAGCGGTTTTTCAGTCTTTTTTATATAGTTGTAATTAAGTATTATTTAATATACACAATTGTGATGAGTTTTGAATAGTTAAAAGATTGTAGCTGATGAATTTGTTGTAAATAAACTACTCATAAATAAGTAATTAGAGGTACACTAGGTTTGTTGTTTGAGGTTTTGGTTTTTCTAATTTGCGTTTGTTGTATAGCAGGATGTTTTAGTTAGTTTTTTTTGATGAAACCGTACAAACAGAGGATGAATTTGGCATCAATACAGGTGTCAATATTAAGCTTTTGTGAATTTTTGGAGGGTGGTTTTGGCCTGAATAAGTTGCCTGGTCGCTAAAGACCTGATTAAAATAATTGACTTTGTGCTTATTTTCTGAAACTTTGCCGGTATGCCAATGGCGATTTTCCTGTTTTTAGCTTAAAGTACCGGTTAAAATTAGATAGGTTGGTGAAACCCGAATCGTTACAAACAGCCGTTACGCTATCATTTTCCTCTCGTAATAACTTGCAGGCATGTTCTGTTCTTACCTCAATTAAAAAGTCGAAGTAACTTCTTCCGGTTCGCGATTTAAAATAGTGGCAAAATGCATTGGGAACCATATGCACAATATTGGCGATTTCTTTCAGCTTAATTTCTTTGTAAAAATTATCCATAGTATAGAGGTAGACCATGGTTAATCTGGTTTCATCGATCTTTTTAAAAGGCTTTTTCTTTTCCTCGTTCAGCAGGCTCAACGTTTCTTCGCTTTCTCCAATTTTATTAAAAAGTTGCAGTAGTAATGGGAGCTGTTCGTAGCTGTTTGCAGTTTCAATTTTTTTTAAATAATCTACTGTAACTGTTTTTGACTGGTGATTAATGAAAAGCCCTTTTTTTGCCTCTGCCAGCAAGTTCGTTATCATTTTATTTTCAGCAAGATTTAAAAAATCATCACCCAGCTTATTGTGGTCAAAATGTAGCGTGAGCAGCTCTAGCGGAACAGGTGGTTTGCAATACTTCATGGCATAATCATAATATCTGTTCGATTCAAATTTAAACATGTGCGGTACATTACTGCCGATTAAAATCATGGTATCGCTCGAAATTCTTTTAGAAGTATTGCCAATAGAAAAAGTTCCTACTCCTGATTTGATGTAAATCAGTTCGATTTGCTGATGGCTGTGAAAGTTATTGAGGGCATGGTAAGTATTGGCTTCAGCTAGCCTGAAAGTAGAGTTTTCGACCTTTAAAACCTGACAGAAAAAATCTTTCATACTATATGAATATAAAATACAGAAATGTATAATAAAGTTATTAATATAATATTAGTTTTTCTTAATATTTAACAAAAGAAGACTCCATCAAGCCAATACCTTAGTTTAAAATTTAACGGTCATGAAACAAAGCAGATTTACCATGGAACTTATAGAAGCTTCTATAGGTGACATCGATCAGGTTGGAGGAAAAAATGCATCTCTCGGAGAAATGCTACAACAACTTACACCTTTAGGCGTAAAAGTGCCAGATGGGTTCATTGTTACAAGTGCGGCGTACTTTCAATTCATAAAAGATAATCAGCTCGATCAGCAGATCAGAGATATTCTTCAGCAACTGGACATTACAGATCTGCAGACCTTATATTCCTGCGGCGAGCAAATCAGGGGCTTGATCCAAAAAGGCCATTTTTCTAATCTTATGGAAAAAGAAATACTCGATGCTTACCAGAAACTGATTGATGCCACTAATTTCGATAAACTCGGTGTAGCAGTTCGTTCGTCGGCAACTGCCGAAGATCTTCCCGATGCATCTTTTGCCGGTCAGCAAGATACTTACCTTAATATTAGAGGGGCACAAAACCTGTTAATGGCCATTAAAAACTGCTTTGCTTCTTTATTTACCGATAGGGCAATTAGTTATAGGGAATCATTTCAGTTTGGGCATTTTAATATTGGCCTTTCCGTATGTATTCAAAAAATGGTACGGTCTGATATGGGTGTTTCAGGGGTTGCTTTTTCAATCGATACTGAGAGCGGCTTTAAAGATGCGGTCATTATCAATGGTTCATACGGTTTAGGCGAGCTGATAGTACAGGGAGCGATCAATCCTGATGAATTTATCGTTTACAAACCTTTGCTTAAAAAAGGATATCCTGCGCTCATTGAAAAGAAATTAGGTCATAAACAGCAGAAAATGATTTATGGCACCCGCCAGGGAACTGCTGTAGAGGTGATTCAAACGCCAGATAAAGATACCACGAGATTTTGCCTTACCAACAATCAGGTATTGCAATTGAGCAAGTGGGTAATGATTATTGAAGATTATTATACTCGGTTAAAAGGCAAATGGTGCCCTATGGATATAGAATGGGCGGTAGATGGGATTACTGGCGAACTTTTTATTGTGCAGGCAAGACCCGAAACTATCCATTCGCTAAAAGAACTGAACTACATTACCGAATACCGGATTAATGATGCCAGCAGGGCCAGTAGGGTATTGCTACGTGGTATTGCGGTTGGCGATAAAATTGCTTTCGGAAAAGTGCATAACCTGAAGGGGATCGAAAAAAGCAGGATTCACGAAATTAATTTCCTTCCCGGTGATATTATGGTCACCGAAATGACTGATCCGGATTGGGAGCCCATTATGAAAAAAGCTGCTGCAATTATTACCAACAAAGGTGGGCGTACCTGCCATGCAGCAATTGTAGCAAGAGAATTGGGAGTGCCCGCAATAGTTGGTTGCGATAATGCCACTGAAATTTTAATAACCGGCAAAGAAATTACGGTTTCGTGTGCAGAAGGAGAAGCGGGAATTATTTATGATGGAAGGATTTGGTTTACCAAATATGAACACCAGCTCTCAGAATTGCCGGAAGTCAGGACACCGGTTATGATGAATATCGGATCGCCGGATATTGCATTTCAGTATGCCAGTTATCCGGCAAAAGGAGTTGGTTTGGCCCGCGAAGAATTTATCATCAACAACTACATTAAAATTCACCCCATGGCACTCCTTAAGCACCGGAGTTTAAATGATGCCGCGCTCAGCAGCCACGTGCAGGCCGCTATTGCGGGTTACGAGGATGAAGAAAACTACTTTATCGAAAAACTTTCGTTTGGTATCGCAAAAATTGCCGCGGCTTATTATCCAAATCAGGTAATTGTTCGTTTTTCAGATTTTAAAACCAATGAATACTACAACATGCCGGGAGGCAAATACTTTGAGCCTGGAGAAGAAAATCCGATGATTGGCTGGCGGGGTGCTTCGAGGTACTATGCCGACGCCTATAAAGAAGCATTTGGAATGGAATGCAAAGCGATTAAAAAGGTGCGCGAAGTGATGGGATTGGACAATGTAGTGGTGATGATTCCGTTTTGCCGTACTGTAGATGAACTTTTACTGGTTCAGAGTACCATGAGCGAATTTGGCCTTACCCGTGGCGAAAATGGTCTGGAGATTTATTTAATGGCTGAAGTGCCCTCAAACGTTATCCTTGCCGAGCAATTTGCAAAACACATCGATGGCTTTTCTATTGGATCGAATGATTTAACGCAATTGGTATTGGGATTGGACCGCGATTCATCACTTGTGGCTAACCTGTACAATGAACGTAACGATGCCGTAAAAATAATGATTTCGAATTTGATCAAATCGGCTAAAAAGATGCACGTAAAAGTAGGTATTTGCGGACAGGGACCTTCAGATTATCCGGATTTTGCACAATTCTTAGTCGAAAACGGAATTGATTCTATTTCTGTAACGCCTGATTCTTTTATGAAAACCGTAATGGCTGTTAAAGAAATAGAAGATAAGCTAACAACCGTTGTCGCTCCGCGAGGTGTGGCCTGATCTTTTAAAATTTAAAGCCAGCCATATAATTAACCTGTTTTACTGAAAAGAGCTGCAGGTTTTGAATGTGATTACAATAAGCGTATATTCCTCTTGGTCTGTGTTTTTTTCTTCAAAAAGAAGATAAGACTGAAATTTCTTTTCATAAAAGTAATCTTAAAGGTGAAATAAAGTTAAGATTGCAGTCAAAAAAGTCAATTTTTTTGATGTAAACTAGTTGATAGTCATTTTTTTAAGTTCTAAAGAGGTGTATCGGTGTTCCGGAAAATCTGAGACACCTTTTGAGGCACCTCGCATATGTGTTATTTGGTCAAAAAAGCCACTAAATACCAAAAACCAAAGTAACACCCTCTTTTTGCTAAAGTTAAATGAACAAAAATAAATGAGAATGTAAAAGCAGACAAAAGAAATAAAAGTACAGTAAGAGCCGAAATAATAAAGGCCTACATGAAAATAGTTTATTTGCTGCAATCCACTTTCATTGAATAGGTAAAAGAGGGACGTTTAGAGATACTCTGTTATCAAAAAAATCAAAATGCCGTGGTTTGTCATAATTTGTAACCCAAATTATTGCCTTCTTAAAAATGTTTTATTTTGTAGATTTATATTTAATTGGAACAATCATAGCAAATGAAAATCATTTTAGCTCAGGTAATCTATAAAAGTTTATGCTATTATTTTTAGAGGATACTATCGCGAATTTCTGATCCTCTGAAAAAATTGCACTGGTATATTCAACAGTATTGATGTCACCAAAAGTTCTTACAAGCTGTCCATTTGATCGCCACAATTTTGCAATGCCATCTTCACCTCCCGTAAGAATATATTTGCCATTTTTAGAAAATTGAGCTTGATTAATTTCATCGTCATGGGCTTTAAAAGATTTAAGCAACTTACCTTTTATACTCCATAATGCAACTTGTTTATCAAAACTAGCCGTCAATATCTGTTGTCCATCAGGCGAAAAGCTTGCCGAAGTAACACCGCTTGAGTGGTAATTTAAGGTCTTTAATTTTTTTCCTGTTAAATCCCAAATAGAAACGGAATTATCGCAACTGGCAATCACGATTTTTTTGTCATCAGGCGAGAAGCTTGCCTGATATATCGTACAATCATGCCCTTTAAACGTCCTAATAAGTCTCCCGTCCGAAGTCCATAACTTAGCTGTATTATCTCCCCCTCCACTTAATATGTATCTTCCATTATTTGAATAGGTCACAGTTTTTACATAAATCTTGTCGGCTTTTACTACTTTAATTTTCTTACCATTAATATTCCATATGACAAAAGTTTCATCGCTTCCTGCAGTGATAAATCTTTTATTATCTGGTGAAAATGCGACATCATTTACACTTCTTAGATGACCAGTAATTTGTTTAACTATCTCACCATTTTCATTCCACAATATGGCTGTGTCATCAGCACTACCAGAAAGCAACCATTTTCCATTTGATGATTGTGCTGTACCGTATATGGCTTCTTTGTGACCTTTGAAGTTCTTTTCGGGTAAGGCAGTTTGTGAAAATGTAAAAAGACTTAAGAAAACTAATAACGTAAATAAAAGCGATTTTATCATAATAGTAAATTTCAGATTTATGAAGATAAAGAATTTGACTTAGCGAAAATACTATGATATCTTTAGGGGGGCATACTTTTGATTGTAAATAAAAATGTAAACTTTGTAAATAAAAACTTTACATCATGCTTTATTTGGGTATTTCGGCAAAATGGCCGCGCGTTCCACATTTAAACTTATCGTCTGTTTTTTCAACAGTAATTATTTTCTTTACAGCTGCTGATACATTGGTACCATGCCATCTCGACTTCTGAATAGTAATTTGTATTTTTTAATTGAAACAAACGACAAGTAAATCACTCACGGGCATGGATAATGTATTGCAAATACACTCAACGGGTCCTCCACCCATTTAAGGCGGTGGTTAATAATTTCTCATCCAATCTTTTTGTCTGTCGCTTACATGGTTCGAAATGGTCATCAAAACGTTCTGTGAAGATCTCATCTTTACAGAACGTTTTAATATATCGGTATTTTCTAGACTGCAGGTATATATTACATGACTTCCCAAACGTAGGCAGGTCACGGAACTTTCTTAAATAATAGCTATTTAGCTTCTTTGAAGGACTTAGGCCGTTCGGGCAACGGCAGATCTTTTGCCTGCTCTGTACAAAGATATTAACAAAGTTGCCATGGTTATCTACTGAAACTACTTTAAAGGGATTGATTGATGAGAAAATCAGTTTGGTAAGATTCATTATTTCTTAACGAATAACAACCAGACTTATCATGGAAAACCACCAAAATTTGGGAAGAACCACTATTACCGAAATCCCCACAGAGGTTACAGAAAAGAAAAATAGCGCAAAATAAAAAGAAAATTGTTTTGAGAAATAAGGCCACTGGTAAACATCAATGGCTTTTTGCTTTTATAGGTTTTTGAATTTATTTAGTGAAGGGCAACTGCCGGGCTATCCGCTCATACGTCCGATGGCTTTAATCGCCGGTTAGATGTCCAATGCTATCTCTGTTGCGAAGATTAGAACACGCACGCATAAGCTAGGATGATACGTTCGCGGTATTTATAGCCAAATTGGGGCCGCCAATTTTATTACATGGAATTAATTGAATACCAAATAAAATGGTAAGTCTTTCTTTTTTCGTTCTCATCAGTATTCCTTGAGTTAGTGGGTTACAGATGTAGCGATAGGCTTTTAAGAATGACGGGTATGATATACTTATGATTTGGAAGTTTACCCAGGACAAACCCAAGATGGGGAAAATGCTGAAGTAGATATTTTTATCACGGTTGGATAATGCTAGGACTAAATTTAAGGTTGCCTGTGATCTGGATAAAGCGATTTAACCAGGAATTTACATATCATCTTTTTTGATTTCCTTCCCATTGGCGCCCGTTGTTTTAGCTGGCTTACCAAAGCTATAATTGATGCTTAAATTACCCGCTATTCTCCTGCTCCTGCTTTGGCTGGAAGTTTGGTAACCATATCCGTATATCCAGTTATAGTTATTAAAATAAGGTTGGTGAAAGTTATTAATGGATAGGCTGAAATTTAGTTTGCTTTTAATGTAAGTAGCGGATAAACCGGTGTTAATTTGTGCTTTTGTTTTGGATTGAAAACTTGAACCCCCGCTGATACTCGAGTTTGCGCCTAATCTAATATTCGGCACGGGTGTAAAACCCAGAGTGAGCCCATTTGACCAGCGGTAAGCATTTGTTGATTCTTTTTCGCTAACCTTGAATGCTCCAAAAATGTGGTTTGTGAATAACTGAACAGTAAAGCGCGGCAAAAGGTAGAAATTTATAGATAGGTTGCCGTTATAATCGTTTCGGCTGGCTAGATTGCGATAAGTCCGGATACGTACGTTGCTTACATCTGTTGTATCAAAAGTTGAAATCGCATCCGTTGTATGCTTATAATTTCCCGTAAAGACAAGATTGATACTTTTTACATTGGTATTGTATATTCCTGAGAAATATAGCGATTTCGAAGGCTTTAAATAAGGGTTGCCAATGATAACCTGGTTATCAGTATCGTACTGTGCCCCATAGTTTATGATATTGGTCAGGTTGTTTAAATTTGGCCTGGATTGACTGTATTGTGCTTCAAGGCGTATGCTGCCGTTTTTTAAGCTCCGTTGTAATGATAAATAAGGGGAAAAAGTAGAAAATGTAAATTTATCCCTTCCTTTAAGGTTAGAGATGTGATCGCTGCTGTAATCCTGTTTTAGAACAGTTCGCAGGGATAGCCCCTTAAAACTCTTGCTCCAGCTAGCAAGTAGCGCCCCATAGTTATAGGCAATATTGTTATCTTGAAAAAGATTGACAAGGTTACCCGCTAAATCGGTTTGGTAAGTATAATCGTAGCGCTGATAATTTTTGCGGTTGAAATAACGGGCTACAAATTCAAAATCCCCAAGCCCCTCATGGTTAAATTCATAGCCTAGTAAACCGAAAATATTATTCATTTTCGTGGTATTATCGCTGTTGTAGTTACTGTTTGGTAAAAATACGTTTAACAGAGATTGGGTATTTACAGAAGTTTCACTTAAAGTATGGTTATTATCGTATTCCAAGGCGATATCAAATCTTTGGCTTACCGCTTCGCTTTTCTTGATTTTGTATATATAGCTTAGCTTAGCGCCAAGATTTGGGTTTTTACCCATCGGATTGCGCATATCGAGAGCGGTAATACTCTCATTATTTAATGCACCGTTCTGATACTGCTGCATTCGGTTGGCAATACCGTATTTGGTTAGGGAAGAACCGTAGCTTACAGATGCATTTAAAGTGCTTTTGGGATTGATAAAATAACTATTGGCAACGCTAAATTGATAGTTTTGGATATTAATTCCGCTGATTTTTAAATCCCGGTTTTCCTGGGCGAGGGTTTGATCGAAAAAGGTTTTAACATAGTTTTCTGACGATGGGGCATATTGCAAATTACCTGAGGTGCTAAAGTTAAGCAAGTACTTGTTTTTACTCAAGGACATATTGCCCATTGCCATAGACGAATTGCTGCCCGCATTTGCAATCACACTCCCAAAATAACCCTGCTCATACTTAGTGGCTACAAAACTTAGTGTTGGCCCTTCGGTTTTGAGGTCATAAAGGTTCAACTCGATTCTTTTATAACTGTTGCCGGTATTGCTGCTATTTAAGCTATTGGTTATCTGATTGGAAAAACCCGCAACGTTTACACCATCGCGTAATACTGTTAATTCTTTTCCCATGTAGCTGACTTTCCCCTTGTCGTCAACTTCTATACCCGGTATGGTTTTTAAGATTTCGGCAAGGGTGAGTAATTTAGCATCAGCAATTTTACTAATGTCCAAAATTACCCCCTTTGCCGTTTCTCTTAGGGGTTTATTGCTCCCCTTGATAGTTACATCTTTAAGCTCTATAGGCTTTTTTTCCTGGGCATAACTATTCAAATGAATAAATACAATGGAAATAAGAACAAGAACTCCTTTTTGTATGTAATCCAAAGCCTAAAGATTAGTTCATTTTTTTAACATATACTTTTACGGTATCTATCAATTCTTTTTTGGATAGAAAGGAGATATTACCTGCTTCTACCAATTTGTAGCTTTCCGTATTGCGCTTGGTTAAAGCACCTGGATCTTGAGCTGGAGGGTTGAGGTCTAATTCTACTTTGCCATAATAAGTATCGTTTCGCATAATGATCATTCCGTAACCCTTATCATTGGTTTGACTTGGGAAAACAAGTGTGCCACTCTTGTAAACGTTAAAATAGTGGTTTGCAACAGGTGCATTTGTGCTCACATCGAGGAGTTGCACTACTTTTTTATAAATTTTGTTGCTTTTAGCAGACCCGATCCCTCCGGAGCGCATTCGGGCCCTTTCAATATCTCTTGCTACTTCAGATTGTGCTTTAACTCGCACGAAACCTAAAGCTAAAAAAAACGTAATCCAAATTGCTTTTCTCATGTTTTACAAAAATTAAGAGTCTACTTATCTTGTTAATTATCGATACTAGGGTTGTTCATTACATCCACAAGTGTGGGTAATCTTGCTAGGAATATCGCAGGTACTGGTCTCGTCATTAAAATGCAATCCAGGAGGACAACTTCCGATGTACCAGTAATAGGGTGATGAGCTACCGGCACATAGGTAGTATACAGAGCAATCGGTAGTAGATGCAAAATATTTACCAAGCTCGTCATCAGCACATTTCACAGGGGTGACTACCTGACTTTTTGTAATGGTTACGCCTGCTAACAATAGCACGGCCGTCGTAATTGAGAACATTTTTTTCATGATGTTTTATTTAAGTTTTAAGAATAAAGAATTCTGTTTATTAATCGCCCAATACTACACCCTTTATGGTTAACTGTATAGGTGCATTGACTGCGTTTGATCCAATTTCCGCCATATGGCTGAATTCACCAGGCTTGTTTGATGAGAATGTCAAGGTGATATTTCCACTCTTTTTAGGCTCAATACCCTCTTTTGGATAATCGGCTACCGTACAATTACAGTCGCTTAGAATATTATTGAACGTCAGTTTTGCTTTACCCAAATTGGTAACCTTAAAAGTTGCAATCTTTTTTTCTCCAAATTTTACATTTCCGAAGTTCTGCTCAGTCTGCGAAATCCCAACATAAGGCTCTTTAAAAGCGTCAAATTTGCTGTCGATAATCATTTTGAGCTCTGTCCGAAGGCCATTATTAAAGTAAAGTGATGTTCCATCATTTACCGATAATGCCAGTTTTGCAGCTTCATTACTTTGTATACTATCCTTTTTTAAAGCATAATATTTCGCCAGTAAATAATTATTATAAAAAGTTGAATAAGCCTTTATACTCTTTTTTAGGGCAGGCTCCATCAGGTCTATTTTAGCTGGATTTTGTTTAGATTGGTATAAAGTCCAGTAGTATTCTGCGTTATAGCCATTTTCAACATAGGTTAACAATCTATCCGCAGACATGCCTGTCTCATCACCGGGCTGGTAGAAATGATCAACCCATTTTTTACCCTTTAAGACACGAGCGATATAGGTTCCCATTTCTTTTTTATTAATGGCTCCCATTTCAATTCCCGTTAATTGCATTTTATTATTAAAGAATAAAAAAATAGGAAAACTACCTCTGTTTAAAAGCCTCGCGAGCCATTTGTTTCCGACAGCGTTTTCATCTACACGTTGCAGGACAAAATTTTGATAAATACTTTCGGCATAGTCTTTATCTTTCATCAGGTCAACTTCAAATGACTCGCATATGGTACAGCCTGACTTATTTGAAATTAAAATCAAACCTTTTTTTTCTGACACAGCAGTTTGAAAACCTTCAGTGATGGATTGGTTATGGAGAAAAGTTTCTTTTTTAGGTTGCTGCTTGCAGGAAAAAAGAAAAAATACAAGAAATAGAGTAGCTACTGTTGAGAGCTTTTTCATTAAGAAATTAAATTTAGGTGGTTGATATAATTTTTATTATGGACAATTCAATTTAAGGATCAGGCTAATGATCTTAACAATCCCTTAAATATATTTGAGAGATGCCCAAAAGCATCACCTTTTACTTTGTCGTTAAAGCGGATGGAGAGATGAGTTTGATCTCTGTTTGGTTTTGTATTTGTTTTATTGGTTAGGTGCATGTTTAGAACGAAATATATTGTAATACCTCGATTTAAATACATGACGGTTAACTAATATAGTAGGGAGTAGATTTATTTTAAAATAATTTTAAGGGATAATGCTGTTGTAAGAATTGATCAGTTTTCTCGGCCTAAACTATTCCCATGTGGATTTAGTTTTAAACCCGATACCCGGGAGATTGGAATTGCACCAATACAGAACTATAATTAAACGAATCACCGCGATTTAGCTTATGGATTGAACTCCCCACCAAAATTGACGGATTGGAGCTTACCAGAAAGGCCTTAAAAGAGGGGATTGGTATCTTTCCTGGACAGGTATTTTCTACCTTGCATAGCTATGATAATTATATCGGAATAAACTATTGCCTTATTAGCATTATTACCACTAAACAGGGCATTATAATTTTTTTTCACCGTTCATTTCTTAAATTAGGTTAAGAACTGCCGCCGCACAGTTAACTAATTTTGAATGCTAAAATAAAATACATAAAAAATGTTATCAAACACCGACTAGACGTATGGCAGATTGAGCCTTTGTACTGGGACTACTTACGGTTTCGATAGGTACTCCGTTCTGGAGGGTGATTGTGGTAGCAAAGGTATGGCGGGCAATATGGTAGGAAAGAGGTATTTTGATACCGCATATATCTGCGATTTCTTTCAGTGGGCTAGGCCAACAGCGCTTTGCCACCTTGCGGTGGTAAGTCTCTGCTAACCAGCCCCGAACCGTACGTACATGTCTCCATGTATACGGCTCTCCATTGTCAACATAACCTTACTTATCATAGCTTTTGTGGATTAATGCATCGAAATATTGACAGACTGCGAGCGTTTTACGATGGCGTTTGATCATCACTGCATTCCATCTGGTGTCAGCTTTAAGCTGATTGATGTTACGTACGTGATGCATCACGAGGTCTCCCATTACACCGCACAGTTCATACTTTTTCTCTTTTAACCTTTCCACAAGTGCGGGGGCTGGAAGATACATGGTGTTAGGTGTTTTATCGTATTGATTATCCTCGTAAATATCTGTAAAGCGTTTACATTTGAAACCGCCATTATACCACACTCTTTGTTTCCCGTTGCCTTTGTTGTCCCTGTAGGGGATGACCACATCCGTTCCATCTCTATACTTCTCAAGTATTTGTCCGACGGTTCTTTTTTGCTTACGGCCAAGCGTTTTGAGTATGCTATATTTCATGAAGTAATTGAACTTCCATCCCCGATAGCTAATGTAGTCTCGTCCTGCTATAGCTTGTCATTAAAAGCATAAACAAAGCCAATTAATTTAATTGCCTTAAGAAGATAAAAATCATACTGGAAAAATTTATTAAGAAAAAAAACGTTATGTTGTTAATAATAAATCTATAATTTTGTGATATGGCCAAGAAAATTGCGAAAGACAGATTTCAGGTAGAAATGTTTCCGTTCACACATGAGCATTCAAACCAGATTGCTAGGGGGGGAAGCTACTTTCAAAACCTTTATGCTAGTAAAATTAGCGCAATGGAATCAGTCATTCAAAAACTTAGAGAAGAAGATTTGAGTAGGGGTTATTGTTTCATGGTAACTGATCGGGAACTTTTGGAGGATGAGGCTTATTACTTATATCCTGATGGAAGTATTAAAATTGAACAGGTTAACCTAAAAAATATCGAACTACCAAGGGTCGTGTTAAAGGTACTTAATAAGCGCGAAAGCGAGTTGGTTAAGCGAAAACATGCCATCCTTAAATAAACCACAACTATTTATTATCACCGGAAGCAATGGTGCTGGTAAATCAACCTTGAAGCAGGCATTGCTCCCAGTCGAGTTTGATCAATTACAAATATTTGATGGAGACATTTTTTTCGCAAAAAAGCAGACTGAATTCTATCAACAATTTAAAGTCAGTAAGGAAGCCCGAAAATTAGCAAACGAAGCACTAGAAGAGCACTTTTTGGAATTAGTGGACGACCACATTAAAAACCATAAACACTTTGCTTATGAAGGCCATTTTACTGGTCATGGTGCTTGGAAAACTCCCAAACGATTTAAAGAAGCTGGTTTTGAAATAAATCTTGTTTTCTGTGGGCTTGACCATGTCCCATCATCGGTAAAAAGGGTAGATATGCGCGTCAAGAAAAACGGGTTCCATGTTAGCCCATTGGATATCGAAAATAACTTCTATGGGAATATGCAGATGCTTGATGATTATTACCCCATTTTTCATACCATTGAAATTATTGATACAACAGGTAAAATGCTACCGATCTTTAGCATTCACGGTGAAGATTGCTATTCTCCATTAAGCGATTCAGAGTTGCCAGAATGGTTTAAACGGTATTTGCCCAAAATGTACAGCCAATTAATACGATCAAGAAGTATTGACTAAGATATTATGCACTGACAAAAATAGCTGTAGATCCATTTTTTTGTGAAATACCCAGCGTGTTTAATATGTTGCAATAATGAACCGATAAGCATATTAGTAAGGATAAGGCAAGTATGTTTAACTAAAATAACATCTCAATTTAGTTTCAGTCATTTCCACCACTGTTGAATATATTGATCCCAAAAAATTCATCATGTCGGTTGTGATGGCGTTGATCTCTACCCCCGGCTGGGCAATAGCGAACTCAAATTCCGCTTCTTTATATCTAATCGCTTTTTTAATATATTCTGTATCGCGGCTACTGCCGTGAAAATATCTTTTACCCTTTAGTGCACCAGTGCCGTTCCGTCTATCCATATGTTTTAAAAGTTCTTCAGGTTTCCATTTGTAGCGCAAAGAAACGACAGCCTGGCCACATACCTCATAGAGATCATCAAGCCTGGCTCCAGCTTTTGCTTTCGAATATTTGCAATGTATGAGTTCAAATCGGACCACATTATCCTCCTCAAAAATAGCTACAACATCAGCGGATTAACCAGAATTGTCATCGTTAAAAGCGATTACGGCGCCGCGGTCAACCATATTCTTCATGATGTATTCTTGGACTGAATAGGGCCTTGCTATTCCTTTTTTATACATTGATTCCGTTGTAAAAACTACCTCTTCCCATGAAAGCTTTTTGATCCTATCATTTGGTATCTGTATTATAGCACTATCCCCAAGATTAAATCTAGTTTGAATCGATCCTGAGATGGTTGAACCATCCATAATAAATAGCGTAGGTGGATTTTCTTCAAAGAATTTTTTTAGCGGCAAAGGATCGCTTTTTAATCCGACAACGTGTACTTTACTAATATCTAGTCCTTCCACGATATGTCCGTTATCGCCACCTAAGGTAATTGAAAAATCAAATTCTTTTTCCAACACATTTAGCACAAAATTAGCTTTCTTCCCAGCTACAGAAATACTACGAAAGATGCACTCCGATAACATAACACCCGAAATCTGAGGCCCCTCCATTGACAGCTTATGGATTTTGGTATAAAGTTCCTCATTCCAGTCGGTTGCCAGTACAATAATAGATTCTGGAAAAACTTCAAGTTGAACCTTTTCTGCGGAATCTTTCAAAAGCTGATTGGCATCTATTGAATCATCAGTAATCAGACTACCCATCTTCTGGCACCAGCCTTTCCACTGTAAAACATCTCCAATGCGCGCAGGGCTCCATACCTTGCCTTTAATAGAAGCGCCAACACTTTCTGGCATACCATCTCTAAAGCCAATCCCGACAAAGTCCGATTTTTTAATATTTCCACCTTTTTCCATTTGGAAAGTTCGGTAGTTACATCAGGGGGCGAACCTTCTCTGCAATCGCTTGTATATTAGTATTTTGAAATCGTTTTTAAGCTTTGGCAACCAAAAGCTCACCTCTATTTTTTATGCAAATTCTTAATGTTAAAGATAAGTAATTTTTCGTATTTAGGATATCTACGAGTTCGTTTAATTTACTGATTTATTTAAAGGAATGCGAGGTTATTTGACAGGATCGACTGAATAGAGGCAGTTTTCTCCTTTTATTTTAGCGTTAGTCCATCATCCGTTCAAAAACATCATTTATCTGCAGGCTGGTCGACAACCAAAAGGTGGGGAAGAACCACTTTTAGCGAAATCCCCACTAAAGGCAAAACATTTATTTAATATTTGTCATGGATAAACTAATGCATAAAATTATTTAAGGAGTAGATGTGTTATAAATTTTTCAAGTATTAGGATGAATACAGCAAGAGATTTGGGGATAGACGTTTTAATTTTGTTATAAAATTTATAGCAATGAAACATTTTAAAAAATTAAAATTCGCACTTATTCTAGCACTGCTCGCAACAACATTTTTTAGCTGCAGCAAAGATGAAATTGTGGATGAGAAGCCATTGACACCAAGTGAGGTGCTGGCGAGTACAGCATGGGAAACCACAAATGCCAAAAACAATAAAGGAGAAAATGTGGTATTGACAGATGCTAACGTTTCTAATTTCGTTGGCTTCGCGTATTTTAAATCTAACGGTACCTTTACCATGTACAACCTGGATAACTCACCGAAAATGCATGGTGACTGGTCAGTATCTGCTGATGGCAAAACCCGGACTATTGTGGCAAAGAATGATGCCGGCGTCACGCTATTTACAAGAATAGTGGATATCACAGTGTTGACCAAACAGGAATTTACCTACAGAATTTATCCAAACAATAGTGATAAAACCGTTTATTTCGATATTATCCATACCCCAACCACACATAAGGAACCTTAAGTGAAACGTTAGCGCCATCATTTAGCTATGCGCTAAATGTAGCTTTTGAAACGGATCCGGATTAATCAATATTTAGCTGATTGGTCCGGATTTTTTTATAAATTCCACAACCAGTTAAAGCCGATGGATGGAATTTCTTTCGTTTAATGTTTTAACTGTTTATATTGATGGATGAAAACTTCAATTAGAGCCTTAACTGGAATGAAAAAAGCGAATTCTATATCGATGATCAGTATTCAGGGATTTCGGGAAGAGCAGTTGGCAGGCCGGGAGGAGATTTTATTCAATGAACTGCACGGCAAAAGGATCATAGAAAAAGCCCATGCACACGATTTTTTTATCATCAACCTCTTTGATAACGCTAAGGGGGTTCACACAATCGATTCCATCGACCACACAATCAGCAATCACCAAGTGCACGTATTGTTTCCAGGACAAGTACATAAATGGAATATCAGTGAAGGCACTATTGGTTACCAACTCATGGTCGAACGTGCTTTTTTTGAGAAATTTGCCCCATACTTCCGCTTTTCATTTACCAACTATCAGAATCACCCGGTAATACAATTGACAGGCAATGCTTTCAGTCTATTGCTTTATGAATTTGATGCCATCAAAAATGAGTTGGAACGTGAGGATTCCCTGGTGCATTTGATCAGTGCACGTGCTGCGGTCATTGCGGCGATTGTTAGCAGGGAAGCGGAGCTTGCTTTTACTGAGTTTAAGGTCTATCAATCCAATAAACGATTGGCTACCTTCAATATGCTGATAGATGAATATTTTAAAGAAGTGAAACTAACCAGGTTCTATGCTGATAAACTGAATATTTCTGCCAATTACCTGAATATTCTTTGCCAGAAACATTTAAAAATATCCGCAACCCAACTGATACAGCAGCGGGTAGGAACGGAGGCTAAAAGACTCTTGCAAACTACCGGTCTATCTATTAAAGAAATTGCTTTCGAGCTTGGTTTTATAGATCATGCCTATTTCTCCAATTTTTTCAAAAGCCAGACCGGGATCTCACCGACCGAATTCCGGGAAAAAGGATAATTTTTTTAATAACCACCGGAAATCTGCAAGGTTATAGCTATGCCCGTTGTATGATGTTGCAACCACATCGTCAAGAAAATGAGGAGAATTCTATTGAAATGAAATACAAAGCTAAAAGATTAGGTGAATCGAAACGTTACCCTATTCTGGAATGAAAAGCAACACTTAATACATGCGGTTGGACCTTCGAAGAGGATCAGCAAACATATGGGGACACATTACACTTGTTCTTCTTTTGGATTTTGAAAGCCGATTCGATATATTGTACACTTAATATGAGCTATCATGAGGCTTAAACTAAAGGAAGAGAATACGGGCGGTGAATTGCTGCTTTTTAAAGAGGAACCAGGTTTTGACAGGTTACCGTTGACCAGGGATCGCTTTGATAAATATTTTACCATTGCCTGGAACCCTACCCAAAATAGCCAACGAATTACCATTGATGGGGCGGAATTCGACTTTCCAGCCAATTCTTTGGTCACGCTTTTATTTAATCAGTCTTTTGGTTTTGAAAATTCTGCTTGTATTGTTGCCTGGCAGTTTAATCGCGAATTTTATTGTATCATCGATCACGATAACGAAGTAAGTTGTGTAGGATTTTTGTTCAGCAGTACTGATCATTTATTCATTGAATTGGATGTGCTTTCAAGACAAAAGCTGCAATTGCTATTGGACGTTTTTATTCAGGAGTTTGAAACCTCGGATAATATCCAGAATGAAATGCTGCTTGTGTTATTAAAACGTCTGATTATTTATACGACCCGTTTGGCAAAATCGGGATATATTCCTGTCAAAAAACTTCAGGATGAAAGGTTCCATATCATTCGGAAATTCAATCTCCTGGTGGAGGCTAATTTCAAATCGGAGCATTCAGTTAGTTTTTATGCTGATGCACTTTGTAAGTCACCTAAGACCCTATCAAATCTTTTTGCAATTTTCGCACAGAAAACTCCCTCACAAATCATCCAGGAAAGAATTATGGCTGAAGCTAAACGACTTTTGTTTTATACTGACAAATCTGTAAAAAATATAACTTATGATCTGGGGTTTGAGGATGTAGCTTACTTTTCGAATTTCTTTAAAAAAAATGCGGGCCAGTCGCCTTCGGATTTCAGAAATGCACCGATTGGATTAAAGATGGGAAATAATCACAACTAATCGGGAAATCTGCTAATTATCCGGCGTAGCTTTTCAGTGCAACTTTGTAGTGTTGATTCAAACATAAAACATCAACTGCAAAGAAAATGAAAACTCTAAATCTAAAAAACAGAATTAAAAGTGTGGTTTTAGCCACAGCAGTAGTATTGGCTACCATCGCAGGTTCGGTTAATGAAGCAAACGCCCAGGAAGTAAAGAATGTAGTATTGGTACATGGTGCATTTGCAGATGGCTCTGGCTACAAAGGTGTTTATGAAGCCCTTACCAAACGGGGCTATCACGTAACCGTTGTTCAAAACCCATTGACCTCACTTGAAGACGATGTAGCGGCAACAAAACTTGCGCTTGATGCACAGGATGGCTCCGCTATTCTCGCAGGTCACTCATGGGGAGGGGCCGTAATTACACAGGCTGGTAACCACCCTAAAGTTGCAGGACTGGTATACATTGCCGCCTTTCAGCCGGACAATGGCGAATCAGCACTGAAATGGTTCCAGACCGCCCAGCCAGCTGCTGAAAACGGCGTTCTGCCACCTAATGATAAAGGGATTGTCTACTACGACAAAGCAAAGTTCCATGCTGGTTTCTGCGCAGACCTGAGTAAAGAAGAAGCAGCGTTCATGTACGCATCTCAAGGTGCATTTTATGCCAAATGTTTTGTAAACAACATTACAGATGCTGCATGGAGAGTTAAACCAACATTTGGTATTGTAGCTACAGAGGATAAAAGCATCAATCCTGAAATTCAGCGCAATATGTACAAACGTTCCAATACCAAAGTTACCGAGATCAAAGGCAGTCATGCCGTTTATATCTCGCAACCGGAGAAAGTAGCTGCTGTCATTATTCAAGCTGCCAAAGAAGTATCAAAAAAATAATTGCACCTTTTATTACTGACCGTCGATCATCCTTTATCTTTTTAAGATATCAAGGATGATTGACTTTTTTTATTCTGAAAATAAAAACAGGAAAAAAACATCTTCGTAGTCTGCGAAACAGATATTTTATAGTTATTATATTCCTGATTCCTTCCAGTCATTATCTAGTTTTTACAGTTTATAAGTTCAGTACATAATAGAGCACATCTTCGGTAGTGCCGTCAAGCCAGCTGCAGGGTTCCCGATGACTATAGTGAAAACCAAAACGCTGATTGGCGGCTTTGGAAATGAGGTTGCTCTCACGGTGGCTTACACATAAACGTTTTAACTGATGGTCCAATGCCCATGCCATCCTTGTTTTATAAAAAAGTGCAGATAGCCCGTTTCCTCTGTGTTCTTTTTGGATATAGGACTGGCCCATATACCCTTCCTCTTCATTTATTAGCAAAATACTGGTCATGCCTACAAACTCATCATTTGCAAAAAGGCCAAAAACGGCTCTCGGATCTTTTACCCGCTCCAGCCACTGAATATCAGTAAGGTCAGCTTCCGCAGGAGTGGTACACCTGAACATGGCTGGCTCAGTTTGGATTGCCTCCAACCGCATGGATTTATAAAGACTGGCTTCGTTTTCCATAAGTTGACGGATACCGTAACTTTATTTAGAATTTAATTTCCGAACTTTCATATACCATATCAATGTATGGTGTAAAGTTACAAAATGTACAGTTTATACTGAATTATGTAAGCTGTCCGCCATAGAAAAACCAAAATTTCTCTAACTGTATGGGTGATCTTGATCAGAAAGGGAAATAATTACAAATAGACGGGAAATCACTCTAATAAGGTGCCTTGATATTCGACGCATCTTTGTATTGTTCAATTATTTATAAACTTTTAAATCAATAAAACAATGGAAAATCTAAATGTAAAAAATGTGATATTAGTTCATGGCGCATTTGCCGATGGTTCTGGCTTTAAAGCACTTTATAACGAACTGACAAAAAAAGGCTATAATGTTTCGGTAGTACAAAACCCTTTAACTTCATTGGAAGATGATGTTCTGGCAACTCATGTTGCTTTGGAAAGGATTGGTGGCCCTGCAATTCTTGCGGGACACTCCTGGGGAGGGGCAGTAATTACAGAAGCGGGAAACCATCCAAATGTAGCTGCCCTGGTTTATATTGCAGCATTTCAGCCAGACACTGGTGAATCGGCCTTGCAATGGTTACAAACCGTGCCGCCTGCACCTGAGAATGGCGTGCTTCCTCCGGATGAGAAAGGCATTGTATACTACGCCAAAGATAAATATCACGCTGGTTTCTGCGCAGATATTGACGCCGAAGAAGCTGAATTTATGTATGCTTCACAAGGTGCCTTTTATGCCAAAGGATTTGTGAGCCCGATTACCGACGCGGCCTGGAGACATAAACCTGCTTACGGGCTGGTAGCAACTGAGGATAAAAGCATTGATCCGGAAATACAAAGAAACATGTACCGCCGCTCTGATACCAGGGTAACTGAAGTTAAAGGAAGCCATGTCATCTTCATGTCGCAGCCTGAAATAGTTGCAAATGTGATTATTGAAGCCGCTGAAAAAGTATCAGAAGTTTAATTTTCATTGCTTTTATTTGAACCGCATGTCCGTAGGGACATGCGGTTTTTGTGCTGTTATCGTGTCCCATAGATTTGGTATTTAGGCAATGGTGATCTTCATCATACCTGAATAGGATTAAGTCTTCAGGTAGTTTGTAGTTAATGGTATCATTTCATCTGATAAAGATTACCACGTTTTATTGTCTGGCTGATGCTGTCCATAGTTGAATTATTCAATAAATGAGTCTGTTGTACTATGAATTTCAAATAACCCTGATCAAAAAACTCATCGATAATTTTATTTGATAACGTATGGAATTTATATAACTTAGTTATTGAGAGCGTTAATTTAATCGGGCACTGTTTTAGGATAGTGTCCGTTTTTTTTACTATTCTTATTTTGTCATTGAGAACCAAACTAACTATTGAGCGAAATCAAAACTCAATATTGACTATCTTATTGTTGTATTCAGGAAATTAAGTAACATTGCGCTTAAAAAGCCATAAATTATATTTTGGAAAGGATTGTATGTCTGTTAAATCTCTAAAGTCGGAAAGCGAGGAGTACTTGATTCTTCTTGTAAAAGAAGGGGATTATACCGCCTTTGATGAATTATATAACAGGCATTGGAGTGCTTTATATGGCATGGCTTATAATATCCTCAGGGATCATAGCAGTAGTAAGGACATCGTACAGGATATCTTTATCTGGTTTTGGGAACATCGTGATCAATGGAATTTAACTTCTTGTAAAGGGTATCTACTTACGGCGGTAAGGTTCAAAACGGCAAATTATATCCGGGCAAATAAAGCAAGGAATGAATTTTATCTTGGGATTTCCCAGAAAGATAGGGCACCGATTGATGAGAGCATGCTGATGGAAGTCCGCCAGCTTGAATCGCTGATTCATAGAATTACGGAAGAACTGCCTGAACGCTGCCGGGAAGTTTTTTCAATGAGCCGCTTCGAGCAGCTATCCAATAAGGAAATAGCCGAGAAAATGAATATTTCGGAAAAGACTGTGGAAGGTCACATCACAGCGGCACTCAAAAAAATGAAAGAAAAGCTGGGAAAAGGTAATCCTATTTTATTTTTTTTCTTCTGATAGCCAGGTGTTTGTGTGTTTTTTTTAAGAAAATTTCTTTTGCAGGCAAGGGATAACCTACCTGAGGATTGCTTTACACTATATTAACCTTAGCGTAATGCAGAAAAAAGAAATTATAGAGATTGCCGCCAAAGTATCCGAGGGAACTGCAACCACTGAAGAAATGGCGATCTATATCGGTCACATTGATTCGTTTATCAGGGAATACCCTGAATGGGAAAGTTTGAATATTGGAGCAAAGCAGGCTATTCAGGCAGAGCTAAGATCAGATATTTATGCCCAGATCAATAATGGACAATTAAAATTACATTCTTTTAAATTATGGCCCCGTATTGCGATTGCCGCTGCAATTGTGCTAGTGTTTTTTGGTGCCGGACTGTTTTATTTCAATCTGAATAATAAACAAAAGCAGCCTGATCAGCTTGCTTACAAAAATGATATTGCTCCTGGAAAGGTAGGTGCGACTTTGACTTTGGCAAGTGGAGAAAAAATAAAGCTGGCTGATGCTGTTAATGGTGAGATTGCGACCGAAACCGGTATCCGTGTGAGTAAAACAACAGATGGCCAGCTTGTTTACCAGATTGAGGGAAACACAAACGGGGATCACCAGATCAATACCCTTTCCACCGCTAAGGGAGAAACTTATGTGTTAATCTTACCGGATCAATCTAAAGTCTGGTTAAACGCAGCTTCAAGCTTAACGTATTCTGCTAGTCTTAATGAGCGTGGAAAACGCAGGGTAAGACTTGAAGGTGAGGGGTACTTCGAAATCACAAAAGATAAAGCGCATCCCTTTGTAGTAGAGAGTAAAGGCCAGGAAGTTGAAGTATTGGGTACCCATTTCAATGTAAATGCTTATAACGATGGGTCAGCCATTGCGACGACCTTATTGGAAGGTTCGGTCAAAGTGACCTCAAAAACAAATGCCTCCAAAATTATAAAGCCTGGTGAACAGGCCTTAAATAATGGACAGTCTATTGTGGTCGATAAGGTAGATATTGAAAAAATTACGGCCTGGAAGGATGGCGGTTTTGATCTCAGTGGGAAAAATTTGAAAACTGCCATGCAAGAAATTTCCAGATGGTATGACGTAGAAGTCATTTATGACCTATCAGTTCCGGATGAACTGGAGGCAGGGGGATGGATTTTTCGAAACAGTAAGCTTTCAGCTGTATTAAAGCTTATTGAATCAAGCGGACAGGTGCATTTTAAAATTGAAGGTAGAAAAATCTACGTGTCAAAATAACCAGAATCATCTTTTATGAAATATATCTAACTAACCTAATTATTTAACATTCAAAATCAGCAGGATGAGAAAAAGACTACGACAGCAAAGCTAAGGCTAAAAAAACGAACCAGGAATGCTTGTAACACCCCTGGTTGCAGTTTGGAATAATTAATTAATAATCAAATATCACAGCAAGCGCCTCCACCGTGGAAAGTACAGGCAAATGCTTAACCAAACTAAACAACAAATGTATAAAATTAATACCAGGAAACGGGGTACAGCTCTGCTATACCATAAAATATTGCTAATTATGCGATTAACCACCGTAATATTAATAGCATCCCTCATACAGGTCAGTGCAGCTGGATTTGCACAGCGAATCAATATCAATAAACGAAATCTCAAACTGGAGACAGCATTGAATGAAATCCGAAAACAAAGTGGATATAACTTTTACTATGATGGTAAAATTATACCAAAAAATAAGTCGCTGGATATTTCGCTTGATGATGTAAGCATTGATGTTGCCATGCAGACTGTTCTAAAGGACTTTGCATTGAGTTATAAGATTGACGGACAGTCAGTAGTGATTAAAAAGAAAGAAGAGGCATCCTTATTCGATTATATCATTGCCCGATTTCAGCGCATTGATGTCAGTGGACGGGTTTTGGATCAACAGAAAAATCCCCTGGTAGGGGCAACCGTTAAAGTAAAAGGAACCAGCCAATCTGTTGTAACTGATGAAAAGGGCCTGTTCTTTTTAAGTAATGTAAATGAGAACGCCATTCTGGTCATCGCCTATGTGGGCTATGTGACTCAAGAAATAAATGCGGGCAGAAATTTAGGAGACATCGGGATGCAGCTTTCAGACAATAAACTGGAGGAAGTAAATGTAATGGTAAGCACCGGTTACCAGAGCCTTCCAAAAGAACGGGCAACGGGAGCTTTCGGTTCAGTAAGCAGGGCTACGCTAGACCATCGTCCGGTTTCCAATCTTTCCTCTGCGCTTCAGGGAATGGTTGCCGGTATGCAAGCCAGGGAAAAAGAAGATGGAAGTGTAGATTTTCTTATTCGGGGAAACAGTTCATTGTATGCCGAAGCAAGGCCTTTGGTGGTAGTGGATGGTTTTCCGATATCGGGAAGTGATTTTTCTGACATCAATCCGAACGATATAGAGTCCATTACTGTACTGAAGGATGCAGCAGCTGCCTCAATATGGGGCGCCCGCTCAGCAAACGGTGTGATCGTTGTGGTGACAAAGAAATTAAAAGGTGCCAGCAAGCTGAGCGTAGAAGGAAGTGCTTTTTCGAGGATTTCCGGTAAACCAGACCTCAATCAACTGCTCACTACGGCCAATTCGGCCGATCAGGTAGCTTATGAGCGAAAGGCCTTTGAAAACAAATGGGAATTTAACCCACCTACAAACTCGTTTTTTGATATTTTTAGCCCACTTACACTGGCACAGGAGTTGATGTATGGCAATAAATCTGGAAGAATAAGTACCGCGGACATGAATGCAGGCCTTGACCGACTGAGTACAATTGATAACAGCCAGCAGATCAAAGACCTGCTGCTGCAGAAAGCGGTACTGAACCAGTACAATGTCAACATACAAACCGGTACAGAACGTTCTAAAACCTATGCTTCGGTGATGTACGAACAGAATAAGAGCGGCTATATCAAGAGTGGCTATGACCGTTTTAACCTGAACTTTAACAATGATTTCAAAATTACGCGCTACTTAAACTTTAACCTTTCGGCCAACCTGCAATACAAGAAACAGGAAACCAGTGGGGCAACTGTAGCCGAATTGCAGGAATTATCGCCTTATGAAGTGCTGTTGAACGATGATGGCAGCTATGGCGCAAATCTAAAAGGCTACAATAGGTACCAGCTTTCGCAGGTGCCTTTGGATAAATTCAACTATCCCGATGTCTCTTATAACCTTTTGCGCGAAGTAAGGGGCAGAAGCCGTAAGAATGACGTATTGAGTAGCAGGATCCAGGCAGGCTTAAATCTGACTATTCTTAAAGGCCTGACTTTCGACACCAGGTTCCAATACGAGCGCTCCAAAACAAATTACGAAGAGATTTATGATGAAAGTACCTTTTATGTAAGAGACCTGTCCACTATGATGACCGATTACAACTATAATACTAAAGTGGTGGTAAAATCTTATATCCCTAAAGGAGGTATTTTAAAGGGAAAAGCATCTACCAGGTCAAACGGATTGCCTTACGATGTAAGTAACGCAGATCTTGAAAGTTTCCTGGTGCGTAACCAGTTTAACTATGATAAACTGATTGCTAAAAAGCACCAGATCTCCGCAATTGCAGGGATGGAAATTTCAAAATATACCACCTCTTCAAGGGCTAATCCTTATGTGTATGGATACGCTCCGGATAAGCTGCAGGCCACAACACCTCCTTATGGTTATGGCAGTGCTGCTGATCCGATTCTGGATTTCACGGGGGGCGTATTTTATAATGCGATTCCGGGTGGAAATACTGTATTTGACTGGGTAAGGAATAAATATGTTTCCTTTTATGGAAACGCTTCCTATACTTATGACAATAAATACACCCTTAGCGGAAGTGTAAGAAGTGATGCCTCAAACTTCATTACAGATGATCCAAAGTTACGATGGTCGCCATTATGGTCTGTTGGTGCAAAATGGAATGTGATGAATGAGAATTTTATGCCAAGAAATGGCATTTTTAACCGTCTTGAACTTCGTCTGACTTATGGAAAGAATGGAAATGTTGAGGGTTCTACTTCTACAAAAGCATTGCTGAGTGTAGGAACCAGCCCTAGTGCCACTACAGGAACAATTGTAGCCACAGTAGCCGACAATGGCAATCCATCCCTGCGTTGGGAAAAAACAACAAGTACAAACCTGGGGATTGATTTTGCGATGTTCGGTCATAAGCTTTTTGGCTCTATCGACCTGTACAACAAAAAAGGTAAAGACATCACCGGTAATATTGCCCTGGCAGCGGCAACAGGAACTACCTTGCAGAAATTTAACAATGCAGAAATTACCAATCGCGGTATCGAGCTTAGTCTGGGAACAAATTTAACTATCCCAAACACAAAAATTGGATACAGTACCTCGTTTAACTACGCTTACAATTACAATAATGTTGACAATTTATTTAACCCGACTTTCCTGCCTTACCAGCTTTTGGGGAATGTTTTTGTAGAAGGAAGACCAGTGAACCCTGTATATAGCTATACTTATATGGGGATGAAGGACGGGGTACCACAGGCTGCGGGGCCAAACGGCAGCTTGCAAAGTTTTAACGACCTTACATTTTACAACGGTGGCAACGGGTTGCAGTTTTTGAATTACGAAGGTACCGGAACCCCACCGCATACACTGGGATGGACAAACAACATCAGGGTACAAAATTTTAACCTGACGGCCATTTTTATTGGAAAAATGGGTGGTGTTTACCGCAATCCTACCTTTGACTATGCTGCAGGCGTTGTGGGCTCCTTGAAAACACAGGTGAACAGGTTTGTTAGTGATGTACTGGCTGGCGATCCGGACCTGCCTGGTTTTGCCAAACCTAGTGAAGCCCAGTTGTATCGATGGAACCGCTATTCGCCGATATTGAATACCCTAATCGAGAGCTCTTCTTATATTGAATGCAAGGAACTTACGCTGGAATATAACCTGCCAAGAAAACTAGCGGAGCAGATTAAAGTAAACAATGTTAAATTCTTTGCCCAAACGCGCGATGTAGGCCTGGTTTGGCGAGCCAATAGCAAAGGCTATAACCCTGACTGGCTTCCGGGAACCAACAGACCTGCACAAACCTACACTTTTGGTATTAACCTTCAATTTTAAGAATAACGACCATGAAACTATTAAAATATTCAATTATAAGCGTATTTCTTCTTGCAGGTTGCAAAAAGTACCTGTCGGAAGAACCTAAAAAACAAGCCAGTATCCAAACCGTTTCACAACTGGAGGCCTTGGTAGATAATGCTACTGCTTTTTCTTATGAAACGAATTATACGGCGATCAATTCTACTGATGATACAGAAATTAGCAAGCTCTTTTACCAAAATTACAGAACACAGACCGCTGTTACTGTTGACAGGCTTCAATACTATGTATGGGATGTAAACGGACTGGTAAGCCAGGTTTCTGATCTGCTGTGGAACGGAGAATTTAAAAAGATATTTACCGCAAATCTGATACTGGCAAACATTGACCAGGCAACTGGTGATGAGGCCACAAGGCAAAGGGTAAAGGCAGATGCCCATTTCATTAGGGCCTATTCGTATTGGGTACTGGCCAATCATTATTGTGCGCCTTATACGGCTGCCAACCTGAACAGCCTGGGACTGCCCATTAAAAAAACGGTTGAGTATACGGAGTCTTTGAAACGGGCCACTTTAAAAGAAACCTACGATTTTATCTTATCGGATATTGCTGAAGCCCAGAAAGTAGCGGTTGATGATGTGGAATCACTGAAGCCATGGCGTGTGAGTAAAAAAGCCATTGCCGCGTTCATGAGCCGTTTCTACCTGTTTACCGGTGAGCTGGACAATAGCCTTGCCCAGGCCAACAGTGCATTGGGTAGTTTGAATACTAAACTGGTTGATTTTAAGACCTTAAAGGCCGGGAATACTGCAAGCTATACCAATCCTGTTGCGGTACTGACATACGTAGAACTAAATGACTGGGCAGCAGTTAAATTTTTATACTGGCCTGAATCTTATTATACCCGTTACGTTTATACTTCAGCCCAATGGTTTGTTCCATCTGCTGCTTTGGTAGCTCTATACGATACGCAAAATGACTTGAGGTACAAAAGCTTTGTAATCCCGAATGGTGGGAGGAGGTTTTCGGTTGTCACTCCAGCTACAACCAGGTATACCGTATTTAACGACGGCCGTTATATCCCTGCCGGGTTTACCATCGCAGAGGTGCTTCTGAATAAGGCAGAAGTGCTGGCCAGAAAAGGCGATGTTACAGGCGCTATGGATGCGGTAAATATACTGCGTTTAAAAAGGATGAGTACTTATGTAGCGCTTACGGCCGCAAATAAAGACGAGGCTATCAAAAAAGTACTGGAAGAGCGGAGAAGGGAATTGCCATTTGCCATGCGCTGGTATGACATCCGCAGGTTCAGTGTAAATGATTATCCTGCAGATGATGTTACGTTAACGCGCGACTTCTTTGAAGTAAGTGCAACAGGAGTAAATATAAACAGCCCTAAAACTTATACCCTGGATGCCAAACGTTTGCTGGTACCTATCAACAATGTTGAAATGGATGCCAGTCAGGGACAGATTGTTCAAAATCAATATTAAATGAAAGGGAAGTTTAATTTAAGCGAAGTATGAAAAACCTATTGTTATACAGCCTGGCAGCATTTTTAAGCCTGCCAGGTTTTGCACAGGAAGGCACAGCTCCGAATTTCAGGATTAAAGGAAAGATTTCCGGAAAAAAGACGGGTTATGTATATCTTTCCTATCCCGAAGGTGAGGGCCAGAAAACAGACAGTGCAGTGATTCGGGATGGGGCCTTTGTGTTTAAGGGTAAACTTGCCGAACCGGTCATGGCCAATATTGCCGCATTTAAAGGGCTAAGGAATATGGATGATCCCAATGTGGCCGCAATTTTTATAGAACCCGGTGTAATGGATATGTCTATGAATGAAGGGGCGTTCAAAAAATTGGTTTTAAAAGGTTCACACAGTAATGATGAACTGGAAGATTTAAATAGCAGGAAAGCACCGATACGCAAAGAAATGGAGCCACTAGAGGCGGCTTACAGGAATGAAAAGGACTACGAAAAAGCACCCATTGCCTATCAAAAGTTAGAACCCTTTAAAGCCAGAATGAATAAAATTGACCTGGCATTTATCAGCGCACATCCTGACTCTTATGTTTCAGCCTATCTGATGCGTTCGAAAATGAGTTTATTGAAGCTGGAAGAAGCGACGACAATTTACAATTCCTGGACTGAAAGGATCAGGACCAGTGCATCGGGTAAGTATGTGAATAAAGAAATCGTTGAACTGAAAAGCGGATCGCCCGGAAGCACTGCCAAAGTATTTTCTTCTACAGACATCAATGGTGAGCAATTTAATTTATCCGATTTCAGGGGAAAGAAATATGTTTTGGTAGATTTTTGGGCAAGTTGGTGCTTACCTTGCAGGAAAGGAAATCCGTACCTATTATCGTTGTATAATAAGTACAAGGATAAGGGACTGGAGATTGTCGGGGTAGCTTTTGATGACGGAAATTCTGCAGGCTGGAAGAAGGCTGTTGAAAAAGATCAGATCGGGGTATGGAAGCATGTTCTAAGTGGGCTGAGCGTTTCGGAGGGAAGCTCTAATAACTCCAATGCTGTCAGCAAAGGCTATGGTATTCACTCATTGCCTACCAAAGTTCTGATAGATAAGGAAGGTGTTATTATAGGACGTTATGGTCTTGGCGGTGAAAATGACGAGGCAATGGATAAGAAATTGGCAGAAATTTTTGTAAATACCCTGTAACCCTTTTTAACTAAAACTAAAAATACACTCCATTGGGCAGAAGTACGGTTGGCTAAAGCAATAGTGCATGGTAGGAAAGGGTGATGTCACAGGAGTCATGAATGCGGTAATTATACTTGTTCAAAAAGGAGAGAATCTATATAGAACCATCGGCAACAAATAAAGATAATGCTATCAAAAAAGTACTGGAATAGTGGAGAATGAAATTGTCTTTTACCACGTGCTGGTGCGACATTCGCAGGTTTAGTGTAAATGATTGTCCTGTTGATGACATTACGATGACGTATGATTTTTTTGATGTGGGGGCAACAGGGGTAAATATAAAAGTACAAAAAACTATACTTTGGATGTAAAACGTTTGTTGGTACCGATCAACGGCGTTGAAATAGATGCCATCCGGGGTCAAATCATTCAAAATTCTTATTAAAAACAATTGGATAGCACCATCATGATCTTTTAATCAATTAGAATAATAGGGACATGATAGCTCTATCATTAAACCAAAATTATAGACAGATGAAAAAAACAATAGTAATGTACGGTCTTTTATTGAGCAGTTTTGCGCTTCCTGTTGTTGTTTTTGCCCAACATGGCAAAACAGAGGTAGCTTCAAACCAAGCACAGCTCGCTAAATTAAAAGCAGCGGTAGAAGCAAATCCAGGTAGTTTAAGTGTTCACGAGGCTTATACGAAGGCAGTAGGTATTGAGGACCCTAAGCTGGAGGCTCAGTATGACTTATGGATGAATAAATTTCCAAAATCAGCAATGGTTCCTTATGGAATTGCGAAGGCGTACTTGAACCAGGAAAGTCCTAAGGCTAAGCCTTACCTGTTAAAGGCGGTGGCGATTGACCCTAAATTCACTGATGCATGGGGAGGATTGTGGATAGATGGAGAACGTTGGGGCGATTTTAATGCATCACGCGGTTATCTGGCCAAAGCAACTGAGTCAGACCCTTCAAATCCGAATTATGCTTTTTACTATGCGTCCTCATTTCAGAATATTGATGAAGCGAAATGGAAACAAATGAGCCTCGATGTAGCTAAAAAATTTCCTAATGATGAACGTGGGGCACAGGCACTGTACTGGCTGGGTGTACGATCCAAAAAACTGGCTGACAAACTGGAAATTTTTGAGTTGCTACGCAATAGTTTTGCGCCGAGTAAATTTGGCTGGTCCTCAGGTGGCATGTCATCTTATTATACTGTGCTTCTTTCCGAAAAACCCGAAAAGGCGGTGATTTTGGCGCAGGAAATGGCCAAAACCGAAAAAGAGGAGAAAAAACAATGGCCTGACATGGTATTACAGGCACAAATAGTTGCGAAAGCAAAAGCCCTCTTGGATCAGAAAAAAGGTGCTGAAGCTATGGATGTACTAAAGCAGTTAAAACTATCGAGATATTCTGATTTTAAAACAGATCTCGCTTTATTAAAAGCAAAGGCTGATGATATAGCAGGCAATACCATTGGAGCTTACGACAGTTTGATTGTGGCTTTCGCTAAAACTCCTTCCACCTCCCTAAGAACAGCAATAGCTGGCTTTGCTGAAAAGTTGGGTAAAAAACCAGATCAGGCTGATGCTGATATATGGACACGACTGAACGCAGGTGCACAAATTGCGACGCCATTTAATGGCTTAAAGCGTTATTTGACCACCGGCGAGGCTTCTCTTGCCGATTATAAGGGTAAAGTAGTGCTGTTGACGTATTGGTTTCCGGGTTGTGGCCCATGCCGTGGTGAGTTTCCACATTTTGAAAATGTGGTTAGAAAATTCAAAGGTCAGAACCTGGAATATCTGGGGATTAATATTGTATCCAAACAAAATGACTACGTGGTGCCATTTATGAAAGGCAGCGGTTATAGTTTTACACCTTTGGAGGATCAAAAGGATAGGTTGAAGGGAAATCTGGATAATCGAGGTGCCGCGCCTGTGAATTTCCTGATAGATAAGGAAGGCCGTTTGATCTTCTCCAACTTTAGGACAGACGGAGATAGCGAGGATGACCTGGAGCTAATGATCAAAATACTGATGAATAGTAAAAAGGATTAAAATATGCTTTATCTGAAATTGCCAAAGGAGAAAGAACCTAAATTGATTGTCTATGCTAAGGGAAATGAAAACCGAAAGATCTACAGGAAGGTAAAAAGGGGGGAAGGTTCTAAACGAAATTCCTTAAGATAATTGAAATCGTGAATAAGTAGGGAGCACAGGCGTTGGAATGCGACTGTGCTCATTTTTGCTAAAATATGCAGGATATTTTAGTCCGTAGTGTCATAAGTGTGATGAAACAAATATGGGCTTTTGAATATACGTTCAATTTAATGTCGAGAATAATGGCACAAAAATATTGATTACATAGATTCCGGCGGTATTTCGCGATGAAACGTTTTTCATGATTTGATTCGCTTATGCTATTGTTTATCTTTTTAAAAGATACTTGTGGGGTCCGGACAGTGCCAATTCACCATGCTGATTACGGGTTGTCGCTGCCGTTTCAACTATTCCCGTCTCACCCTGCGGAGTTAGTGAAATGATCTCCAGTGCAGGATATAGCGTATCACCTGCATTGACTTCCTTCAGGAATTTGCAAGAAAGCTCGGTAAAGGCGATAAATATCTCCCTGATCACGTGTGGGAACAAAGTGGCCCCAGGTGCGGTAAAGGCAAGTAGCTGAAGCCCGTGGACAACTGGGGCTTTATGCACGTGTTTTTTTTCCAGGTCTGGCTACTTTACCTTGAGCATGGTAAAAGGACTGGCCATTGAAAATAATCAGTTTATTAAGATCTTTAAGGTCAGAATATCCGGATTTAGATTCTGAAGAGCCGTTTTTTTCTTGGATGTAAAATCCAGCAGGACCAAATAGGGGAATGTATCGATCTATTCAGATGATTCAGAGATCGTGCTCTGGTCAAATTCTGTAAATGTTTCTGTGTTGCTTGTGGATTGTTCAACTAATACTGGTGCGAAGTTGTAACTGAGTCTGCGGTAGTTCCGTTTTTTTTATCAGAAGAGCTACAGCCAGATATATAGCTGCAATAAATGACAATGCAAAAAATTAATGGTGCAAAATTTGTATTTATTTTCATACTGATATTGATTTGGGTAGAAAAAAAGTATATCAGTACTTTACAAAAAAACGCCCGTAAAATGTCCCGAATTTCTACAAATCTCTTTTGCATAGGGCAGAATAATAGATAAAAGGTATACCCCCGATAAAGCAAGTTTTTCTTTAAATATCAATTCTGTTTGCCAGTGCTTTTATTGCAAATATCTAGCTGAGCTTAATTAAGTGGTATTGCAAAAAAAAATAAAAATATCTGGGTAACATTTTTTTATTAAATTGATATACCATTAAACCAAACGAAATTTAATATGAAAAAACGCTTCACACTTTTCTTTTCGACTATTTGTTTTTGTGCAATGGCGCAAACCCCTGGCTCACCGATTGGCGGCATGGTTGTAAAGGGTGGTAAAAATCCAGGAGGGAATTTGTTGTTGTTTGTGGCTGGTGGAATAAATACACCTGGCAGTTCAGTCAAAACAAAAACAAACCTTGTTAATGGATACGCTGTAGGCGGAAACATATATGTACCCTTGTTTGGAAATGGGGGGGCGGCAGGCAACACATCGCATTTCTTTACCATTGGCCTTAATGCCGGGGGCGAATATTTTGCTGGAAATGGAGATTATGATCTTGCTGATTTACAGGTCTATAATATTACCGGACAGTCAGCTTTACCCAGTATAATGGTAAATAGTGAAGGGAATAAACAAAATGGTTTTAAGGGAGAAGTTGGCGCGCAGGCTAATTTTTCGTTTGGTCAGTTTACTTTGTCACCCGTTTTGAATGCCGCTTATTTTCATTTAAAGCAAAATGCCTTCAGTGTAACACAAAGCAATGCGGTGAACGGCACAAACTATAATAAAGAGATATACAGTCAGGGGGCAGGTAAAACTACGGGTTTTGCCCTTATCCCTAAACTGCGCGTTGCTTTTTTCCCTGGAAAGCTGGGTTTCTATCTGGAAGGCAATTATACAGTTGGCCCGGATGTTAAAAACGATGGCATGTTATTTAAGCCTCAGGGTAAAGCCAACGATATGGGATTTTACAGCCAGGATCAGATGGCGGCGGGGACCAGTAAGTCCGTTGGTCAAAGCGCCGCATATAATAGTTTTGGTGTGAATTTTGGGGTTAGTGTCCCACTGGGGAACAGCACCGGCAAAAGGCGTTTAAGAGGGAAAGTGATAAAAACAGGTGATAATGGTGTCAATCTGGTAAACCCACTATTTGAACATGGTGGTAATTCTGCTGAAAATCCCATGAATAATTCGTTTGCTTTGGTAAAACCTGGTAACCCGATCGGTGGTATCATTGTTAAAGGCGGCAAAAATCCTGGTCCACGAGATATGATCGCGGTTTCAAATGAAAATGGGGAAGTCACATTTCCGGTGGCTGAAGCTGGTGAATACATATTCCAAATACTTGAACCTGGTTCTCAGGGAAAAAGCATTAGCTCAAAAGGTGTAACCTCTACTAAGAATAAAAGAAAAGGAAGAACATATACAGCTGGACGTAAAAATGAGACCCCAAATCAGGACATACAAGCTTCTCCTGGTAACCCGATTGGCGGTATAATTGTGAAAGGAGGGAAAAATCCCGGTCCACGAGAT
Organism: Pedobacter sp. KBW01; assembly: GCF_003852395.1. Classification (NCBI taxonomy): domain Bacteria; kingdom Pseudomonadati; phylum Bacteroidota; class Sphingobacteriia; order Sphingobacteriales; family Sphingobacteriaceae; genus Pedobacter; species Pedobacter sp. KBW01. Next base: position 23,280 of record NZ_QAJQ01000019.1, on the reverse strand, counting down.
ATGATCGCGGTTTCAAATGAAAATGGGGAAGTCACATTTCCGGTGGCTGAAGCTGGTGAATACATATTCCAAATAATTGAACCTGGTTCTCAGGGAAAAAGCATTAGCTCAAAAGGTGTAACCTCTACTAAGAATAAAAGAAAAGGAAGAACATATACAGCTGGGAGTAAAAATGAGGTTTCGGATCAGAACATACAATCTGCCCCGGGAAATCCAATTGGTGGGATTATTGTGAAAGGTGGTAAAAATCCCGGGGGGAGTCTGGTGATCACGACCAGTAATGATAAAGGCGAGTTTGAATTAAAGGGACTGGAAGCCGGGAGTTACCAGTTCACGCTTACTGGAGCTGATGGATCAGAAGGAAAAAGCATAAATGAGAAGGGGGTAACGCAAAATGATACTTCCCAGACTGCAAGGCCTGGCTCACCGATTGGTGGTATTGTTGTAAAGGGTGGTAAAAATCCGGGAGGGAATATGATCAATCTTAAGGTTGACCAAAAGAATACGATACAGTTTGAAGTACTGAAAGCAGGGGACTATAAGTTTATCATTCAAACACCTGGTAAGACCAATGGAAATAAAAAGGTAAAAGAGAAAGCATCGAGTGGTTTAAAGGATACGTTAAAAACCAATGTTTAAACCCTATGTTGTTAATACGTATAGGTATTAAATCACAAGAGATGGGTAGCAAGTGGCATAATTAGATGAGCTGGAGTTTTGTAGCTTTGCTAATGAGCATTGCTGTATTTTTTACTTCGAATTTTTCCAGGAGGCTTTTGCGATGGGTATTTACGGTTGGGATGCTGATGAAAAGTTTTTCTGCAATTGCTGCATTGGTCAATCCTTCTGCGATTAACAATAAAACTTCTTTTTCCCTTCGGGTAATCAGGAGCTGATTGGGCTCAGGTTTTCTTAGTGAACTGAAAGCTTCCTGGCTATAATACACTTTGCCTTTTAACACGGTGTTTATGGCTTCCAGGAGTTCTTCTTTGGTCGCGTTTTTTAACACATAGCCTGATGCACCGTTATCCATCATATTGCGGATAATGGCCTGCTGGTTAAATGTGCTCAGGCCAAGCACTGCTATTGTCGGATACAGCTGTTTAACTTCTTTACATAACTCTATCCCGCTTTTATCGGGCAGGTTTACATCCATGAGTATCACCTCTGGCTGGTGCAATTTTAGAAAACTATGGCAGGACTCGGCATTGGTGGCATGACCCATCCAGTCCAGTGTTTTTTCATGCTGTAATAGGGAATGGATGCCCTCTATGACCATGTAATGGTCGTCTACTACAAAAATACCTGCTTTCATTATTTATCAAATATTAATTTCGATCATTACTGAGGTTCCCTTGCCAGGTGCGGACTGCAGATCAATTTTTCCTTTTAAAAACTCAACACGGTTTTGGATATTCAGCCAGCCCATTCCATTAGCTTGTTTCAGCTGATCAGTGTTGAAACCTTTTCCATCGTCTTCTACTGTTATGGCCAATAACTTTTCCTGATGGGACTGATGCAATTGTACCAGTACATTTTTGGCCTGGGCATGTTTGATGCTATTGTTGACCAGTTCCTGTATGATGCGGTAAATGGTAACTGAGGTTGTTTGTGCGATCTCAGTGTTTTGCATTCCCACAGACTGATAGCTGATATGGATCATGCCACTTCGGTCCATTTCGGTACAAAATTCTTTCAGCGCAGTATCGAGCCCGTATTTTACGAGCATTTCTGGCATCATGTTATGTGCCACCCGGCGCATTTCCTGAATTGAGCTGTCCAGCATATCAATACTTCGTTCAAAGGCATGGGCATTGTCTGGGGTCATGATTAAATTTTCTTTTATGTTGCCCAATGAGAATTTTATACCGCTTAACATGCCTCCTAATCCATCGTGCAGGTCTTTAGCTAAACGTGTACGCTCCTGTTCTTCACCTTTTAGTACCGCTTCTGTAGCGGTGAGCTGTTTTTCGGTTTCCAGTTCGTCAATTTTTGCCTGCTGCAATTTCCGACGGTGGCTGTAATTGCGGTAACTTAATATAGAAATGGCAAAAAAAGCAATGGTCCCGGCTATTAACAAGTAATTAAGGATATTTTTTTGCCGTATTTCTGCTGCCTGTAACTTTATTTGGCTTTCTTTTTTTTCTGTTTCAAATTTTACTTCTTCGTTGGCATGTTTTTGAGCCATCGATTCTGTAAAAATATCTTCCCTGATTTTTGTAGCTTCTCTTTGATGTTGAGAAGCTAGAGTATAATTATGCTCTGCGTAGAGCACATTAGAGAGACTTTGTAATATTGTTCCCCCTGCTTCCTTATAGTCATTGGCCTTGCTGATATCAAGGGCCTTAAAAAGTAGTTCTTTGGCTTTAGTGTGTTGATTTGTTTTTAGGTAATAAACCGACAAATTTTGATAACAGGACATAATATTGAAGTTGTCTGCTATTTTAATGGCTGTTGCCAGTCCTTTTTCTGCATAATATTTCACTTGGTCTAATTTGTTTTGCCTATCCATAATTTCTACCATCCCTTCACAATTCATGGCAACAAAACTTGGAAAGTTGTATTTGTCACATAGCGATAGACTTTCTTTATACGCCTCAATTGCTTTGATGTCCTGTCCCAGTGCATCGTAGGCATTACCTTGATTTAGTAATGTAGAAGTCAGCTCTTTGTAATTCTTGTTTTTTCTATTGAGGATTTCTGCTTTTTTGCCAAATTCAATGGATTTTTTATAGTCTTTTATCATCAGATAGTTTGCAGCCATACTGGCATTTAAAGTGCCCCTGGTTTTGGATGAAGTGTCCAGTCTTTCTATAATACGTACCCCCTTCAAACTATAGGCTATCCCTGTTTCATAATCCGATTTGAAATTATAGCGTTCACCCAAAGTAAAGTAAGCAATACCCATGGTTAAGGAATCCTTAGTTTCGGTAGCAATTTTGAGAATCTGTTTGCCATACCATATAGCCGAATCGTGCTGTGTAAGGGTTGCAAATAAGTACATCATCCTTTTATTGTACTTCAGTTTGCCTGCAGTATAGTTTAGCCTATTGCTAAGGCGACCACCTTCTTTGGTATAGCTCATCGCCTTTTTCATGTCGTGGTCTTCATATTCCAAAGTAAGGGCAAAGAGTAGTTTTACCTTACTGGTATCTTCTTCCGATCTATTCAATAACCTTTTAAGGCTATCAATTTTTTGTAGGTCCTGGCCATGGCTATTAAGAAAACACAATAGTATAAACAAGCTTGTCAGTAGTTTTTTCATTGAGTGCAAATTAGGTATAGCAGTTTTTGTTTTTTATCGTCTTTTTTAATGATTTTTTTAGCGTTACTTAACTAAAAACCATCTTTTAGCGTAGTATGCCTGATTGATTTAGGTTTGCTATTTCTCTGTTTCAACTAAAGTTAGTTAAAATATTAACTAAGCAATAGAATCGGTTCCGCTTTGTTGATTGAAATTTTATCTCATCTTCCAATAGATGAAAAATCATCTTTTTTAATGATTGTCCGCTCTTGTTGCTCAATCTAATTTTACATTAATAAATCTTACAAAAATGAAAAAGCTATCTATTACCATCATTTGTATTTGTTTTTTAACTGTGTTGCATGCACAAATTTTAAAACCTGTTAAAGGCAGTGGGAATATCCAACAAGCTTCCTCAACGCTTGTTGCCATTAATGATGCCGATTATTTCTTGGCCGTTGCAAAAGTTACGGTTAAAACCGGGAAGGATAATAAGGAACTTAACTCCAAATTAATTGTAAGAGTTTATCCAACATCAGGTACGGATAATTATCAAAAAGGATACATGATGGAGAATTACATGCCGGAGCTAAAGGTATGGAGTACAAAAGAATTTACCTTGCCCCAGGCACTAGGTTTCGATCAGGCTTTTAACAGCCTTGCCCATTACAGGCAAACCGGTGTTATGGTAGATATACTCTACAATACACAAGGTAATGGGCCTTTTTTTGGATTGGATGCCTGGAAAATTGATGAAGTAAGCGCTACCCTGGAGTTTAAAGATAAAAACGGAAACCCGCACCCAACTATGCCTTCAAAAACAATTTATTTTACCGGTTCTGACATGTACCTCGATTTTATGAAATGGCATTTATTCTGTAAAACCGATGCCTATTTTAATACGCTTCCAACTTTTATTACCAAGAGGGAATAATCCAGCATAGGCTTTTAATGCTAGAATCCACTGATCTGTCCAGGTACTGTTACAATATGAAATTTTGAATTTAAAATATAATAAAATGAAAACAACCTTTCTGCTCTTAGCTGTCCTTTTTACCACAAGTTTGTTTGCACAAACCACAACGATTTACGGGAAAGTTACCAAAAGCGATGGAATCCGTGTAAAGGGAACATCTACCTACCGTGGATATGAAGATCAACTCATCATTACAAATTTAGCAGGTGGGGTAGACCATACTGCTTTGATAGAGCTCGAGGTACCAACAAGCGGTTATGTAGGTACGTTTAGGAACATGATGAATACAGCACCAACGCAAATTGTGGCTGTAAAAGCTGCTACCACAATAAATCTGAAATCTGCAGCCACAGCATTAGCAGCCATACCTGCAAAAACGATAACCACACCGCTATCAGCCGTTTTTCCCATATCAAGGATAGATATTTCGATAACGAGTAGAACCAATAATCAGATGCCGATTTTGACCCGGCAAATCATATTGGAAGATGTAAATGTGGAGAGCTGTACCGATGATATTGCCAGTGGTACCAGCAAAATAAAATTTAAAGCCAACCGCATCGGCTGGATATATAATAACTGGGGTGTAGATGGAAAGTTAAGATCAACCGACAAGTCGGGTTGGGATGTAGTTAAAGGAACAGCCTGGACTAATTTTTAATATAATCTTCAATAATAAAACCTAACCAATGAACAAGGTATCTCATAAAATCTAAAATCCATGAAAAAAATACTTACCTTATTCTTATTCATCGCAGCTGCAATCGGCAGCAATGCACAAGTAAAAAAAATTGATTCAAGTGGGTTGGTTAAACCGGTTATTAACGCTAAGGTTAAAGGACAAATCATTACGTCGACACCGCAACAGACGAATACTACACCAACTACAAATGTATCAATAGTTCCGCCGAAGCAAACGGCAAAAGGTATGTTATACACGCCTCCATCAGGCACAACGCAAACGCCAAATCAGCCCACCACTACAACGAATCCAACGACTACACCAGCGGCCCTTCCTGACATAGTGATTACCAATATTAGCTTTTCTCCCAATACAGGTAATACCTACGCCGTAAATTATACCTTAAAAAATGTGGGCACTGCTGCTGTAAAAAAAGGTCTGTTATCAGTTCAAGGCTACATAAATGGTGGCGCCATGGGAGGTGGCAATTCTACCAGCCTGACAAGCGAAATAAATCAATTGCTAAATCCCGGAGAATCTATGAGTAGCAGAAATACATTTGGCACTAATGGTATTATAGTGGGCAATGCATACTCATTTGAACTCTGTGTAAATGGAATGAGATCAAATGTTGGCACCGCTTCCCAAACATGGGTTGGGCAGCAATTTTCTGAATTGAATTTTACAAATAATGCGATTCAATCTTCGTTTACCATTCCACCGCCGCCACCAGCCCCGGCAGATATAGAAGTTATCATTACCAAAATAGAAAAGAGCCCATTGGATACAGCATCATTCGTCAGGATTTATTATACCTTAAAAAATATTGGTGAAACAGCCATTCCATCAACTGCCTCGTTAAGCCTACAAAGCAGAGTTGAAGATACAGATAATGATCCAAGTACTTTTCTGGAAACTGCCTGTTGCGGGCAGGCTACCGGGGGAAATACTTTGGACGCAGGTGAAATTCCCTTTACCCCGGGAAACGTAAAAGAACTTTTCTATGATGCGAGAGTAGCTGGAGGTGCTAATTTCTCCACTTTGCCCAAAAATGTACTTTACAAGTTCAACATTCAAATAACCGGATCTGGTTTTACCGATGGCAACAATACAAATAATAAAAGCGGGTATAACTATTTACTTCACTAATGTATAACTGCCGGCATTTTGAAATGATTTTGAGAAATGAAAACCTTAAAAAGATGAAACCCATAAAAAATATGCTCCTGTTTAACCTGCTATTGATGGTAAGTTATACTTGTTTTGCCCAAAAGCAAACTTTTGATGCAGTAAACTATACCATACCCAGTGGTTGGGATAAAACAGAAATGGCAAATGGCATTCAACTGTCCACCAAAAATGATGGTAAAGGAAACTATGCAACTGCTGTTATTCTACGTTCGGCAGCAAGCACAGCCCCGGCAAGCGAAAACTTTACTACCAGCTGGGAAAAACTGGTAAAAGGTACCGTGTCTGTTTCCGGGGAACCAATCATGCAGGCGCCTGCTACTGAAAAAGGATGGAGCGTTATTTCGGGACAAGCCAATTATACCGATGGTATTGGTAAAGGATGGGTAACGCTGATAACCGCTACAGGAAATGGCAAAATGGCCAATGTGGTCATCATGACCAATACCGATAAATATAAAAATCAACTATTGGATTTTATAAAAAACCTCAACCTAAACGAAACGGCAACTGAAAAACCTGTTAATGAAAATCCGGCTTCGCCCACAAGCTATACAAATGGTTCAGGTAGCAAAAATATTTATTCAATTACTGTTCCGCCCACCTGGAGTTTAAATGCGGGGCAAAATAGTTTAACCTTAGAAAAAACGACGAATACCGGAAAAAGAATTATTGAGTTCATGAGCATGGTAAAATCATCTGGCAGTTTAGAAAAAGATATGGAACATATTTTCTTTGACGTTTTTGATGGTTGGAGTCTGTATAACGGTTCTAACAACCAGTTATTCGAAAAAGGTGATCATGAAAAAGGAGTTACCAGCCAGGGGCTACCTTATTATATGTTAAGCAATAGCATCACTAAACCTGGGGGTGAGGTTATAAAAGGTACCGTGCTGGTTATACAGGTAGGCGCAAACCTAGCCATTATTAATTCAGCTGATAACATACTGGGCAGCGAGATGGAGATGGCCTTGAATTTTCTTTTATTCACTTTAAAAATAAATGGGATTGCTGAAAAAAATGTGGATTATAAAAAACAGCTGACAGGTACGTGGGTTTCAGGCAGTGGGTTGTATGGTAATAGTTTAAATACGGCTACCAGTTACAATGCAGATGGAAAATATTATGTGTTAATACAATCTTCTTACACAGTAGGTTATGACTATTACAATGACCTAATTAAAAGCAAACAATTTAAGGGTGAGGGGGTGTTTGCTTTTAAAGGAAATGTACTGGAAAGAAAAACGAGTTCAGGTGCAGGAAGTAAATACTTCATTAGATTTTATTCCAAGAAATATGGTAATAATGAATGGAGAAATTTAATGAGTTTGTATAAGGGCGATTATGATCAAAACAAAATAGAAACAGTACTCTCTTTTCAAAAGATTTAATTCCTATGCCAATTTAAAGCAGGAAAGCAGCAATAAAAAATTAATTCTTCCTTAACCGGATAAAAACAAAACCAAGGTATGAAATATTTAATCGCAGTTATGCTGATGCTCATTAGCAGCATTTCTTTTGCCCAAAGGCCTTCTAAAGAGCAAATGGAGGCAGATAAGAAGCGATTGGTTGAGGCCATGCAAAAACTAAATGAAAAGACCTCCAATATGGATCCCAGGGCGAAAAAGGGCTACGACAGTTTGCTCAATAAATATGGTATAGGGCAAAAGATGGACAATGCCATAAAACAGGTAAACAGCAGTCAAACAACAACAAGCGCTAGTGCTTCCAATCGGATTGTTCCTGTGAAAGATGCAAAAGCAATAGCGGCTATTGCAGTTACGCCTTCATCAGCTGGTATGGGTGCCTTCGTTGGCAATATAAGTGGCCGTACTTTTTCGGCAGTATTACCTGCTGCAAAAAATAAAGCCAACGAAATTTATAAAGCATTAAAAGAAAAGGGAACTAATACAGATGAAATGGGCAAAGCCGCAACAGTGTTGTGGATGCAGGGGCGCATACAAATTGCACTTAGCCTGATGGCGCAGGTATGTAAAGATGATGCTGCTAATACCGATAACCTGAATAACTATGCATCTATGCTCACTATGATGGGGGCACCCGAAATGGCTATCCCTATTTTAAATCAGCTCAAAGCAAAATTTAAAAAGAACAGCACCATCCTCAACAACCTCGGCCAGGCATGGTTTGCTTTGGGCGATATGGACAGATCGAAAAAATATTTAGACAGTACATTGCTCATTGCTGCTGCACATACGCAAGCACACGAAACCCTCTGCCTTATTGCCGAAAACAAAGGCGATAAAACTGCAGCCGTTGCCCATGCCAAAGCTGCATTTAAACAGGGAAATACAGCTGCACGAAAAGATAAATTAAATCAATTCGGCTATGCACCGGGCGCAGGCGATTACAATAATTTTCCACCGGCTAATAAAAGTGATGACTTGCTGAACCTTGGTAACTTTTTTCCGATGGAATTTCCCAAATCGTATGCAGCAATGAAAATTTATGAGCAGCAACGGAAACAATTTTTGGCTGAAATTGATAAAACAATGAAACCATTGCAAAAAATCACCGAAGAATCAAACAAACAAACAGTAAAGCAATTAGAAGAGCAGCAAAAACAATTTATGAATGCCCAGAGCAAGGTGATTGCCAATCCAGGCTCTATTAGTCAAAGCAGCGCTATGCAGATCGTGGCAGTTCCTATGTTTGCAGAAAAAATGAATGCCAAAGAAAAAATGGTATTGGAAAATCTCCAAAATAAAAAAAATGCGGTGTTGCAAAAAATAGCGGCCTTCGTAAAAGGAGATGGCGCCATATACAAAAAAGAATATGAGGCAACAATGAAAAAAATTAATGAAAGATGGAAAAACGTTGGGCAAGGTGGAACAGAAAATAATGATGCGCTCTGTAACGAATCTGTAAAAGCTGTAGATACTTACCTTGCTGCATTCAATACAAAGTACGAGGAACTGTACCTGGAATATCTAACCACGCAAAAGCAATACCTGAATGAATTTTCTTATTTATCGCTTTATACTACCTATCCTACGTTGCTTCCGGGCATCAATGCAGGCTTGAAAAAACAATGGCTGAAGGATCTTTCCTTACAAGCAGAAGTGCTTGGGGTAAGTTATGGCTGTGCAGACCCCGGTGAAATTAAGGGCGGCAAACTTACAACATTTAAAGATCCCAACTGTAATATCAATAGCGAGTTTAGTCAGACTTTGGGACTAGCAAACCTGGGCTTTAAAATGAAATTAGATTGTAGCGGGCTTACTACAGAATTTAATGCACTTATAATTGGCGTAAAACTGAATCAGGATTTAGATCATGCAGGTTTTGGTGATTCGTTTAAAAGTTGTACGGTAAGTATCGGGCCAAAAACGGGCGTTGATGTTCGTATGGGCCCTGTAGAAGCCAGTGCGAAAGTGGGGGGTGGCGTTGATGTAGAAATAGACAGAACGGGTGTTAAAGATGTAGTTATAAAGGGTAGTGTTGAAGCTGAAGCAAGTCTGCCTACTCCCGGTATGCCAGAACCGGGGCAAATTGGCAATCCTGTAACAGCATCAGCAGGCATGGAAGGAAGAATAAGCCTGAATACAGGAGCCGGCTCGGTACAGGGAACAGGTGTTTTTGGAAAATAAAACAGACATAACATGAAAAAAATATTTTTTATCAGCTTGTTATTTTGTGGGTTTGTTGCTCAGTCACAAACCAGTTTTAAAGCATGGGAGGCGCAAATCAATAAAGATAATTGTACCGCAGAAAGTGTATTAAAAGAACCCGGAAGGTTTTGGGATGCTCATATTGGCGGCGTAACTGGTGGGGGCAAAGAAGGTATTTCTTCAACGGAGATAGCCAATGCAAAAAAAATGATGGAGGCATTTGAAAACATAACCAAACCAAAGCTACAGTTTACAGGTGGGCTGGCCAAAGCCAGCTTTGGGCTAAATTCTAAAATATATTATAATCAGTTTTCTGCCTGTAGCTATACCTACAACCTGGGCTTTCATGCATTTGTATGTAATGTGCAAACACATAAGCTGGCCATTGTAGATGAATACCAGGGAGTGCTTAGGGTAAATGGAAATCCATCGTTTCAAAAAGCGTTTAATTCTTTCCAGGGAAATGCCGATGCCTATAAAATTCCGGCAAATTCACCGCAGGTAAATGCTCCTTTTATTGCCATACTTAATTACTATGGTTTTGCAAACAGCAGGGTTGTAAATGCCATCAACAAGGGAGATGGTTTTATTGATCTGAATAGTGAACAAGCAGGCAATCTCAGTCCTTATCCGGTAATTGAGAATAAACCAGGCAAAGGGTATGGCATTAACTTTCCTAATTCTGGTTTCGTTACTGTAAATAACGATTTTGTATATCGCCATGCATTTATTACGCACAGCGATATTCCTTTTTTTATTCCCATTACAAGGAAGAAATTTTTACAAGATATGCTGGAATATTATGACAGGGAAAAGCCTGAGCTGGTAGCAAATATGCAGGACAGAATAAAGAACCTGGCAAAAACAATCATAGAATCCGAGAAAGTGCAAAGCCGTTATTTACAGGATCAAAAAAACAAACAGGTATTGCAGGAGCAAAGTGCCCGGGATATACTTGCTGTAAATGAGCAGAAAAAACAAGCTGTTACCAGATTGCTGCAATCCAAGGATGAAAAATGGCTGAACCAACAGGCAGTTGTCCAACCTGATAATAAATCTTTTACTATCCCTTATAACCGCAACATCGATTCAAAAGAAATATATGGAAATTTTTATTTCACCGAATTTTATACCGGCAGCGAAGGTTTCAATCTGTACCAGATCAACCCGGAATACCTGAAAAAATATCCGCCCAATGGCACCAAACCAGCATTGATCGATGTAATGTATCGTTTCAAGCCAAATTATATTTTTTTAATGGGCGTAAAAGAATCTTTTATTGATCAACTTAACCTGGATGAGTTTAGGAAGCTGTTACAATAATTCGTTAGGTAATGAAACATATAAAAATATTTTTGCTATTCAATATGATAGTAGCGATGAGCTGTACAAGCCTCGCTCAAAAACAAACTTTCGACGTGGTTTCATTTCCGTACTCAAGGGCTGGCAAGAATTGAAAAATGAGGTCGGTATTCAATTATCCATTACAGATAAAAAAAACGGTGCCTATGCAAAGCAGTTATGAGCAAAGCAACTGCATCTACTCATGAAGATTTTGCTGCCTGCTGGAACAAATTGTTAAAAAGCACTGTGCAGGTAAATACTGAACTCTCCATGGGTATGCCCACAAAAGAAAATGGATGGGACGTAATTTCCGGTGGTGCGAACTATACTGATGGAGCAAATACAGGCATGGCAACATTATACTCGCCGCAACAAGTAACGGACAAACAGTAAGTGTGGTATTGATGACCAATCCAAAACAATATCAAAGCAATTTGCTGACCTTTTTAAATATTATTCAGGAACAGATAGCTATGGTGATTATGGGGTTGATTACGGTAAATGGTTTACAGATAGGAATATAATTGCCATTTAATAAAAAAAATCATCTTTTTTAATGATTGACCTGCACCGCTAGCCGCGCTATTTTTATTAGAAAATCAAGATCATGAAAAAAGTAATTTTTATTGTTTTCCTTGCCCTTGGGGCAGGAGGGATGGCGCAAGCTCAGTTTTTGAGTAAACTCAAAGAAAAAGCAAAAGCAGCAGTAGGCAGTTCAGTTGACCGCTCTACTGATAAGGTAGTGGATAAAGCTGTAAACAAAACCGTCGACAATGCTACGGACAAGGCAATAAACAAAGCAGGGGAAAAATTGAACAACTTGTTTAAAAAGAAAAACAAGAAACTTGCAGATACCATACCATCTGTAGTTCCTGATTCAAATAAAACGGCTATCAAGCCCGAAAATAAAAACCAATAAGTTTACCAAAGGGTAAACTCTGGATGGTTAAACTAATTATCGGCTGCATCGGCTAATAATTAGTTTAGCGCTCAAAGACTATCTGATAATTTTAAAAAATAAACCGATCAAAAGATATTCACCCTAATCAGTGCCCTGTTAATTGTAACCGGGCTTTAGGTGTGTTTGACAGTTTGAAATATTAGCGGCAGGCGATTATAAATTGAATGTAAAAGAGCCACAATTGTGGCTCTTGGGTATAAATGGAGTTTTAGTAGTTATATTTATTTAAAGATAGAGGTTCAACCCTTAATTTTAACTCAACACTTTTTTTAATTTAACGTATTGATTTAATATTCCGTACAATAAATCCAGATCAAAGGGTTTGCGGATGTAAGCGTCGAAGCCGTTTACTCCGTACAAACGGTCAATATTGTAGTTACAGCTTGTAGCAATCACAGGCAGATGAGGATATTTCTGTTTGATCTGGAAGCAGATTTCCTTGCAGGTATCGCCTTTCAGACGGTAGTCTAAAATCACTACATGTGGTCTTCTCTCATTTATTAATGAAAGAAAATCAATTTCATAGCCTTGGATAGGATATACCTCAAATCCCTCAGCCTGCAAAGCTAATGTCATTACGTCCAAAACTGCAGCATCGGTATCTTGTACGATTATGGTTTTCATTGGGAGTAGTTATTAAATATCTAAATAGATAATAATAGACACACGTCACTTTTACATGACCTGCTACGCCAATGAAAGCCAAATAACTTATATCTAAACAATTCGCGCAAAAAATGAACCAAGTCCAGGGTTTCATAAATTAGTCAATATTTGTCTGACCAAAGTTTTTTGTGTAATTAAAGTTATGTTTTTTATCAATAATATCGTGGTTGAATTTGTCACAGTTTATCGCTGAAGGGTTTACCATAAAAATCAATTTAAGCCTTGATATCTTTCTGCGATCATTGTACCGTTTCGCATTAACCAAGCAACTTCGGTAGTAACCGCCAGGATAGCAATTTTGTGGTGATGAAAGGGGGATTCATTAAATGGTGATTCAGGAGGATAAGTTTAAAGTCGAGAAAATATTACCGATATTTATGATTTAGAAAGAAAATCTGTTATTGGGAATTGAGTAGCTTAGCGCAAGTTTATAGAGGTACTTCCATTTGTATCAGTATACAAAACAAACAGGGAATTCCATCTGGCATTATTGGGCATCCCAACTGGATCCTACAACCGGTACCTAAGCTTAATATTTCTTCCTATTGCCTTAAGCAAACCAGGTATATCGTTAACCGTTGCATCAGCAGCATCCCAATCGCCTTTCAAATTGCGGGCAAGTTCATATTGCTTATCGTTCAGGTTAATCTGAATTGAGCTGGTTTCTTTAGTAATTCCTTTCGTTACAACGGTGTAGGTGTAATCATTTTCCTCAAAGGTGATGCGCATGGGTAAACTCATATTGCAAACATAGCGTTAAACTTGTGTTTTTATTGTGTCACAGATAGTCAAAAGACATTATTTATTGTAGAAAGGTTTTACACATATTCGGCATTAAGGAAGATTAAGGGGGGCATTGGTTTTTCTGGATTTTAATACGCTTTTATACCTTGCTTAAATTGCTAACTTTAATGCATCTACATTACTGAAAAATACAAATGAAAAACATTGTTGTTATCATTGTTCTAGTATTCATGTTTGGATTGGCTAAGGCGCAATCTAACCGGGAGGATATAGAAATCCAGTGGCCGAAGGCTGAAGGCTGGAAACTTGATGAAAAATTATCTGTCCAAACGGATTTTTCGCGTCGTCATCATAAGTGGGATGTTAAAGATGATAAGCAGAAGGGCTGGCAAAAAGTGGTGATGATATTAAATGATGATATCACAAAAAGTACTAAGCCCCTGGATAGCATTGATGTATCCCATGATTTATTAAAAGACAAAGGCATTCGTTTTGCGCTCCTGGCGGAAAATAAAAACGGGCCTCATCCCTTTAGATTAATCAGCCTGGAAAACAGGACGCTTAAATCCGAGCAAACACCTGTTTCTACCCTTATTTACATTATAGATGGCAAGACCTGCAGGCATACTGTGCTTGTTTCAATGAAAACAACAAAATTTCCGGTTGATTTTTTAAAACAATGGTCTAAAATTTTGCTAAGCAGTCGTATAACTTCATCAAAAGATGGGAATTTTGAACTTACGGATGATGCTTTTCTTGATGTTAAAGAGGTAAACGGAGCCAGTGAATTTTATATTGTGGCTAATTTTAAATCAAATCAGGTGGAACATCTGCTTAAGGGGCAATCCGCTAGAATTGTAATAGATGATTTTCCTGAAATGAACCTTTCTGGTGCAGTTTCAGAGATTGGCAAATTAAAAAATGAATCTCCTTTAAGTTCTCCGAATAACCAAAGCGGAAATTATGTGAAAATGGTTGAAAGATTTCCTGTAACGATTAAAGTTGAAGTACCGGCAGTGGATAAGGATAAGTTTAGAAGTCACATGAGTTGTATGGTCAGGGTGGCTACAGCTCCATAAAACGGATATGGAAAGTCCAGCACAATTGTTTAATGTTTTAATGATTCAAGGGATAAATGGAAAATCATCAAATTGATAGTTCGCAAATATACTTGCAGGAAAATATTCCCTTATCAGAGGAGGAGATCAAGGAAATGGAACAGGGGCATCAGGTGATAATAAGGGTTGTTGCGATTACCATAGTTGTTAGTATGGCCATTATGGGGTTAATTGGTGCTTTTGCTGTAAAAAGGGAGACTTTGCAGGAGCTGGGTTATGAGGATTATTTTGCTTTTTTGTGTATTGGAGTCTTATTTTTCGGTTTTTGCTATTTCTTTGCCTGGCTTTGCGCTCAGTATTTCAGGTATAACTGGAAGAAGGATAAATTAAACGGAAAAAACAAATTAACGAGTATAGTGATTCACCGGGACAAAACAGAGCATGCACAATACCTTACTTTTTCCGGGCCATTAAAAAATGAAAAAATAAGAATTGAAGTTAAGCCAGGGGATTATTACCGTTACAAAATTGGATCGAAAGTTATTGTTACTTATTTGAAATTTACTAAAAAAGCCCTCGAAATCACTGATTTTTAAGCTAAGGTACCCCATTGTTAATTTCATGCTTGTGTAAATCCAGTCCCCAATACATCAAGCCAAAATACAAGATGAGAAAGGCAAAAGTAATTAGGTGCAATCTCTACAATCCAGATTGTTTGAAGGCTTTAATGGTAAAACTACTCATAAAATCTAATCCAAATGCAATTAGGAATGCAAATCGAAAGCTGTAGGATTAAAATCAGGTGTTTTTGCTTTAAAGATCTATCATATTATAAAAAAAAACATGCTGACCTTTTAAACAAAGTAAAATAGGACTTTTAAACAAAGTCAGTGATTTTAAGGCACCCTAAATTTGTTTCAACAAAAACGAGATAAAAATGAAACAAAACAATTATCAGGGAGCCTTGCAACAAGCAATCAGTTCGGGCTTTAATGCAAAATCGACAACAAAAGATGTAATCAAAGGCATTGACCTTACAGGTAAGATTGCTATTGTAACCGGCGGGAATACTGGCATAGGATTGGAAACCACCCAGGTTCTTGCAGCAGCAGGGGCAACAGTTATTGTACCCGCTCGGGATATTGAAAAAGCAAAGAAAAACCTTCAGGGAATTGCTAATGTGGAGATCGCGGAAATGGACTTAATGTCTCCTGTATCCATTGACGCATTTGCAGAAAGTTTTCTTGCATCAGAAAGACCACTACACTTGCTAATCAACAATGCAGGCATTATGTGGGTGCCGTTGCGGAGGGATAACCGTGGCATAGAATCACAATTGGCAACCAACTATTTAGCACAGTTCCAGCTTACGGCGAAATTGTGGCCTGCTCTTAAAAAGGCAAACGGCGCAAGGGTAGTCAACGTTTCTTCACATGGACATCAATTCGCTCCTTTCAATTTTGATGATCCTAATTTTCTGAACAGGGATTACGAAACTTTACAGGGGTACGGACAATCCAAAACGGCTGTCAACCTCTTTTCGATGGAGCTGGATAATCGGGGGCAATCATCCGGAGTCAGCGTTTATTCGGTACATCCCGGTTCTATCGGTGGTACTGAACTGGGAAGGGAGGCACCATTGGAATTGTTTCAGCAAATGGGCTTTGTAGATGCAGCAGGAAAGATGCTGCCTGAAGTCGCAGCATCTTTAAAGACAATTCCGCAAGGTGCTGCTACAACAGTTTGGTGCGCAACCAGTCCATTACTAAATCATATCGGTGGGGTATATTGTGAAGACGTGGACATTGCGGTGCTATGTTCAGATAGCGCTTCTCCCAAAGGTGTAAACCCTTATTCATTCGATGAAACCAGCGCTAAAAAATTATGGGTACTGACCGAAGAAATGACTGGCCTTAAATTTAATCCATAACCATACTGCTATGAAAAATTTAATAGATAAAGTTGCCGTAATTACTGGTGGTAACAGCGGTATTGGGTATGCAGCCGCAAAAAAACTTAAGGAAAAGGGAGCGAATGTCATTATCACGGGAAGAAGAAAAGAAGCAGTAGAAAAAGCAGCAAGGGAACTGAAGGTAACGGGCTTAATCGCCGATCAATCCAGGTTGACAGACATTGAAAACTTTGCCGCACAGGTCAAAGCGCAATTTGGTAAAGTTGATATCCTGCTGGTCAATGCGGGGATTACCAAGTTCTCCACGATTGAACTGATAGCAGAAAGTCAGTTTGATGAAATGATGGATGTAAATTTCAAAGGGGCTTATTTTACCTTGAGCCGATTTATTCCTTTGCTCAATGATGGTGCATCGGTAATTATGCTTTCTTCGACATCTGCTACAATATCCCCGCCAAGCGCCTCAGTATATGCGGCAAGTAAAGCGGCTTTAAATGCGGTTGTGAAAATTGCAGCCCTTGAACTGGCCTCCCGGAAAATCCGTGTCAATGCGGTAAGTCCCGGACCGATAGCCACCGAGATTATGAATAAAATCGGGCTGAATGAAACTTTGGAAAATCAATTGGTACAAAGTGTTCCTGTCGGAAGAATGGGGACGGCGGATGAGGTAGCGAACATGATCCATTATTTGGCCAGCAAAGATGCTTCTTTTTTAACCGGCGCTAATTTTTTGGTCGATGGTGGGCAGTCTATTTAGTTCCTGTGATAACCATAAACAGGAAAGGAAGGTGAATGGTAGCTATTTTAGCTTCCTTTCTTGTAATAATGGTCTTTAAAACAAAGTAAAATATCAACTATTTTCTATTTTTATATTATTGCATTCTTTCTTAAAAATAAATGTATGGAATACAAAGCCAGATATATTACCCAGGACATTAAACTCTCGAGTTATGAGGACAAGTTTTTCAAATCTGATATTATGTTTGACCAACATATGCTGGTATGGTTCCTTTCAGGCGAAACCAAGATTGTGCAGGCCGATGCGACCTATTTTTTCGGGAAAGGGGATATTTTCCTGATCCCAAGGAACCAGTTGGCTACGATTATCAACTACCCTAAAGATGGTCAGCCACATCAAACAGTTGTGATGCATTTATCACCTGATCGGCTCAGGGATTTTTATGCAGGTAAAAACGTGAGTTCCAAGCCTCCTACAACACAGAAAATCTACAGTTTTAACAATCATCCCTTGCTGGAAAGTTGCCTGGCATCACTCATCCCATATTTTGAGATGAAGGATATACCGGAAGATATTGCTTCCATTAAGATATCTGAGGCAATCAGTATCCTCAGGACGGTGGACAAAGAAATTGATCATGTATTAGCGAATTTCGAAGAACCAGGTAAGATCAACCTGACCGATTATATGGAAAAGAATTTTATGTTCAATCTGCCGATAGAAAAGTTCGGCTATCTTACGGGCAGAAGTCTGACTACTTTTAAACGGGATTTTAAGAAGGCTTTTAGCACGACCCCACAACGCTGGTTGACACAAAAGCGGCTAGAACTGGCCCATTATCAGCTTAGAGAAAAAAAGAAAAGACCTTTGGATGTCTGCTACGAGGTAGGTTTTGAAAATCTATCTCATTTTTCCTTTGCCTTTAAAAAACAGTTTGGGTTTGCACCTAGCTATTTGATCAACCAAGCTGCAAGCCATTGATGGCTTGCAGCTTTACAATTTATAGAATGATTGACTTATTGGATGCCTGGATAACTGTTTGTTAAGGTTGGACAGGAGTGGCCAGTAACTGCAGTTCCCAGGTAAGACTTGTTCCAACATTTCCGGAGTGGTCAAACAAGATTTCCGCTAGTGCAGGCACACTTTCTGTACGGGCCCAGTCCCTTTGAAGTTCTGCTGAAAAAACGCCCCAGGTTATTGGTACTGCGCCTGCCTGTATCATTCTCAGAACAGCCATTTCGTGTGCTTCAAGGCTTACGCCTCCTGATGCGTCTGTAACGATGTAAACTTCATATCCTTCACCTAAGGCCTGGATCACTGGCATGGCAAGACAGATTTCAGTCCACAGGGCTGCCATAACGATTTTCTTTTTGCCGGTTGCCTTTACCCAATCCATAACCCGCTGGTCTTCCCAGGTATTGATGAAAGTTCTGTTGATCGGTTTTTGCTCTGGAAATACATCTTG
Source organism: Pedobacter sp. KBW01 (assembly GCF_003852395.1). Lineage (NCBI taxonomy): Bacteria > Pseudomonadati > Bacteroidota > Sphingobacteriia > Sphingobacteriales > Sphingobacteriaceae > Pedobacter > Pedobacter sp. KBW01. Next base: position 4,669 of record NZ_QAJQ01000019.1, on the reverse strand, counting down.
CAGTTGTTTTAACAACAGGCCACCGCGTTCTTCCAGAACTGTGGAGAGGAGCGTGGGTACATTAAAGGCCTTTGCTGCCTTTGCGAGCCCCACTACATTGTTGATAATCGTCTGGCTGTCGTGGCTTCGCAGTCCGGCAAACTGGAATGGTTGGTGGTCAATTAAAAGCATTGCGCAATTGTCAGGTGTCAATAAAGCATTAAGACCTGTTTTGTTGTTTTCTGTAGTCATTTTATTTGTTTTTAAGTTATGATTTGATGGTGATTTTATTTACATAAAGTTGCCTACTTGCTCCGGGGATACAAATGAGGCAGGTCATGAAATCGGATTGACCTATGTCAATCCAAGCCGTGATCTTTTGCTGCCCGTTTTGCAAGGAAAATCATTTAACTATAGGCATTTAGTTTTACTACGATCATTTGAAATTTCTAAGTACCTTTAATCATCAGGCAGGATGGTTGGTTTGGCAGGTGTTGGCCGCCCTTATTCACTAATTTTATCAATCAGATGATATGTACCAGGCATTAAGAACTTTTATAGATGGCAAAACAGGACTGAAGATCCCTGATGAGGAATTCAAAATCGTGGAGGCGGCATTTACACCCAGGATGATCAAAAAGAAGCAGTTCCTTTCACATGAGGGGAGTGTCTGCCAGCACATGGTATTTATTGTAAAAGGGGCTATGCGCCAGTATACAATCGATGACCGCGGTGTAGAACATATTGTGCGGTTCGCAATTGAGAACTGGTGGATGAGTGACCGGGAGAGTTTTAGTATGCTCACTCCCTCGATATATAACATCGATGCCCTGGAAGATTGTGAGATTTTAGCTACCACTAAGGAAAAGATCACTAATCTGAAGGATCAGTCGTTACATTTCTTAAAGATGGCGCACGTACTTGATGAAAACCATTATATCGCTAACCAAAACCGGATACAGGCAAATATCAGTTTTACGGCAGAGGAAAAGTTTCAGCAGCTCATGAAAACCTATCCTGAGTTTATCAGGCGGTTTCCGCAGAACATGCTGGCTTCTTATTTAGGACTTAGCCCGGAGACCTTGAGCAGGGTCAGAAAACAAATGCTATTAAAATAATATGCTGTCCGAAGTAAGCTTAAAAGGTTTCCTTTATTTGAATTTATTAGGGCTTTAATCTGGTATATGGCCCAATTGGCCCAATCCGCTAAGCCAGTCTTCGGTGTGCCAGGTGCGTATTATTTTTCCGTTCTGGAATTCGTGAATGTCAACAGCCTGAATGCTCATCGTTTGGCCTTTTGATGCAAAGCCCCTAAAATTAGCTTGTTGTTTTCCGCTGAGCACCGAGCGTACGATTACTTTATTCCCATCTTGAAGGATATCTTTAATCTCACACTTAAAATCAGTGAATACCGTAGTCAGGTGATTAAGCAGGCCGCCAACTTCTTTTTTTCCAACCGGATGGTTTGGATCAGCTGGAAAGTCCTGCCACTGCTCATCAAGCAGGCTTTGCAGTAATGTTGAATCCTTGGTATTGAATGCCTTGTACCATTTTTTAGCTTGTTGCTTGTTCTGGGCTTGCTCAGTTCCATCAGAACGCTTTTTTTCCTGTGAACAGGAAGCCACCAGGAGACCTGTGATGGCTAGTGCTGCAATGGTGACTTTTTTCCATGTTTTTCCTTTGGTTGGTTTTAGATGACTGTTTTCTAAAGTTTTCATGATTTTCTTGTTTTTAAAGTGCCGTGGCACCGCCGTCAATAATTAATTCTGAACCTGTGGTGAAGGTTGATTCATCCGAAGCTAAGTACAGCACCCCGTAGGCTACTTCATTTGGATTGGCTTCCCTGTTTAATGGTGTTGCTCCGACGGCCATTTGCTCAAAATCAGACGCCCCATTCATCTCTTTGGTCATCGGTGTAGCCACATAACCTGGATGAACGGAATTTACCCTGATGTTATCTTTGGCAAATTCTGTTGCAGCTCCTTTGGTAAAGCTTCTCGATCCGCCTTTAGATGCGGTATAAGCTGTTGCATTGGCTGAGCCTATAATGCCACCGATTGAGGAGATATTGATGATGGATCCTGATTGGTGCTTTCTCATATAGGGTACCACAGTCTTTACCCCAAGAAACTGGCTCAACAGGTTCACACCAATTACCTTGTTGAATTCCTCAACGCTGCGGTCTTCGATTGGACCAAGGAGGTTTCCGGTGATGCCTGCGTTATTTACCAGAATATCAATTCTGCCATAGAGCAGTTCTGTTTTTTCGGCCATATCAATCCAGCTCTGCTCTGAACTGACATCCTGAACTGCATATTCGGCAATGCCTCCCTGGCGTTTTATCTCCTCTGCCACAGCCTTCAGTTTTGCTTCCTGGACATCGGTAATGAATACCTTTGCACCCTCGGCGGCAAACAATATCGCTTCTGCCGCTCCCATACCACCGGCAGCACCGGTGATGATGGCTACCTTATTTTCTAACCGTTTCATTTAGCTGATCTTTACTAAGTTTAAAGTTGCCAGCGCCCCTTTGGCCTGCTGAAATTTGCTGCCTACTGCTAATGAGCCCAGATCAATAGGAGCAAAGCCAATTTCTGAAATGGCCTGTGAAACAATCTCTTTGGCTTGCTGGTCATCGCCTGATACAAACAAAACCCTGTTGCCATTTTCGACGTGGGGATCCTGTTCCAGGATTTTAAAGAAGATGGTATTGAAAGCCTTTACGATACGGGCACCAGACAAATGCTGTTGAACAACTTCGCTGGAAGCAAGGCCATCGAGATAGGCTACCTGGAAGTCAGGAGCATAAGTAATGAAGTGATTGGTTGCGTCAACTACGATACGTCCATCCCAGTCGGTCAGCCCGGAAAGTCCAAGTACTTCTGACCAGGGAAGTGCCAGTATAACAATATCCGCCTTTGCGGCTTCTGCAGGTGTTACGGCTTTTACACCCTGTCCTAAAAAGGCTGTGGTGGCTGCTAGCGATTCTGGAGCCTGACTATTGCTGATCAATACAGGGAAACCTGCTTTTGTAAAATGTCCGGCAACAGCTTTTCCTATGTTTCCAGCTCCGATTATTCCAATTGACTTTTTCATAATGATATGGTTTTAAATGTTTTGATAAACCAAAATTAGATAGAAACAGACGCATCGGCCATTGACGCAGGTCACTAAAGTCGATTGACCTATATCAAGTGGTTTTGATAATATAGGTTATTCTGATCGTAGCAATATTGAGGGAGATTTGTGCTATAATCATTTACGTAATTTCACAATGGAAAGCAATAAAGCCTTATTCTACAGGGGTATCAATTCGAAGACTGGTAAATTCCTGGTCAATTGTCTGCTACCTTCCAGACGACTTCAATCCGTGGGCAGCATCGTTTTTTTAGAGCATCTTTATCCCATAGATCTCCGGTATGATCATTCACCGCTTCCCTCTGGGGACTTTGCCCACCCGCACCGTGGTATTGCTACTTTAAATTATGTACTAAGCGGTAGTCTTTCGCATTATGATAGCAGGGGGTATCATGATATTGTAAATGCTGGTGGGCTGCAATGGATGAAGTCAGGAAATGGGATTATGCATGATGAGAAGCCTTTCACCAGGGAAAAAGATAGGCCTATCTTCCATTCACTTCAGTTCTGGGTTAACCTGCCTGGTATCCATAAAAAAGAAGACCCTGAATATGCTGCTATACAGTCGGAGGATGTTCCTGAAGTTCAGTTGCCGGATCATGGTGGAATCATCAGGATCTTGTTGGGTGAATTCGGGGTATGGAAATCATCTTTGCCGACCTTTAATTCTGAATTTATTTATCACATCCGTTTGAATCCTAATTCCAGGTTTTCATTTTTGCCACGCCAGGGTGATGAAGTGGCTGCATTTGTCCCGTCTTCAGAGGTAGTTATAAATGACATTGTGCTAGGAAACAGTAAAATGCTGGTGCTGGAGGAAAATGTCAGAGAGATTGTTTTTCAAAACGATAAGATCAGCGTAGCGGATATTTTTGTTTTTGGGGGTAAACCCTATAAGGAGCCTATTGTGGTTGAAGGACCATTTGTTATGAATAGTGATGCCGGCATTGCCGATGCATATAAGGACTTTTTTACTGGTGCTTATGGATGTATTGATTATCTCTAGACAAATTCAAATATTTCAACATTTGATACAAATATATCGGCTTGTGTAAAGCATTTTCTCGAAATAAAGGTGTTGGTGGAGATTTCGGAAGGAGTGACAATATCATTTCGGAAAGTAGAGTCAGTTGGTTTCGTTAAAAAATGACCGATTCAAATTATTGATTATAAATATGTTTCAAATGTGCAGTTTTTTGTTGGTAGTCAATCTGTAACAGAATGACTTGGTCAAGGCGTCCGAAATCTCCATTATAAACCAAATATGTAAGAATTTTGAAGTTGAATTACTGAAAAAGGCTCTAGATATTTTTATCTGGAGCAGCGACTGGTTTTTGAGTAGTGAATTTTTTGTCAAACGTTTGTGCAGATTAACTGTTGTGCGGTTTGATTTTTATTTATAACATTGTGTGATCCTTGTTACTACGGAAGAGAAAACCAATCAGATGTTTATCTGAATGATCCTATGGCCATATTCTACCCACTGGCTGGTTATTGGTATTCTCTTAAGCGGTTTCCCTCTGAACCAAATAATGTCTTGTCCTGAAATAGC